>CAMWUP010000414.1 GCA_947177465.1 uncultured Lachnospiraceae bacterium | reverse complement strand
TGACCGCGTATATAAAAGAAATGAGAGGCAGCGAAAAATTTGGCTTGGAGGAGCCCAAGGAGCCAAAGAAGGTGGTTATCGATTACGGCGGGACCTAACATTGCGAAACCGCTTCACGTGGGACATCTCCGTTCGGCAGTCATCGGCGAGAGTGTAAAGCGGATTCTGCGCTATTGCGGACATGAGGTTATCGGGGATATCCATCTCGGGGACTGGGGACAGCCCTTGGGACTGGTTATCACAGAGCTTCGTGAGCGTCAGCCGCAGCTTGTCTATTTTGACGAGGCTTACACGGGCGAATATCCAAAGGAAGCGCCTTTTACCATAGCGGAATTGGAAGAGATGTATCCCGTGGCGAGTAAAAAGAGTAAAGAGGATGCCGAGTACAAGACGAGGGCAATGGAGGTTACTTACAAGATGCAGAGCGGCGTACGTGGATACCGCGCCGTTTGGGAGCATATCCTGAAGGTTTCCATTGCGGATTTAAAGAAAAATTATGACCGTCTGAACGTGGAATTTGACCTTTGGAAAGGCGAGTCGGATGTCCATGAACTGATTCCCGACATGGTGGAATATATGAAACGGGAGGGCTATGCCCACGAGAGCGAAGGCGCGCTGGTGGTGGACGTCAAGGAGGAAAGCGATGTAAAAGAAGTTCCGCCCTGTATGATTTTAAAGTCGGACGGCGCGGCGCTCTATAATACGACCGATCTGGCGACCATTCAGGACCGTATGAACAACCTCCATCCGGACGAAATCATTTATCTGACCGATAAGCGGCAGGAGCTTTACTTTGAACAGGTATTCCGCTGTGCAAGAAAGACGAAGCTGGTGAAACCGGAGACGGAGCTTGTCTGGATAGGCTTCGGCACCATGAACGGCAAGGATGGAAAGCCTTTTAAAACCCGTGACGGCGGCGTGATGCGTCTGGAGGTGCTTTTACAGGAAACGATTGATGAGATGTACCGGAAAATAACGGAAAACAGGGAGATGTCCGACGAAGAGGCAGAACAGACCGCGCAGACAATTGCCCTTTCCGCGCTGAAATACGGCGATTTGTCCAATCAGGCGTCCAAGGACTATATCTTTGACATGGAGCGCTTTACCTCTTTTGAGGGAGATACCGGACCTTATATCCTGTACACCGTTGTCCGCATCAAATCTATTCTTGCAAAATATGCGGAGCAGGGTGGAAGGATAGAGGCTGCGGCGTTATCAGATACGAAGAGCGAGTCGGAGAAGGCGCTGGTGATGCAGCTTACTGCGTTTAATGCGGCTATGGAAAATGCCTGTGCGGAGATTGCACCCCATAAGGTTTGTGCCTATATCTATGATTTGGCAAATGCCTTTAACCGTTTTTACCATGAAACCAAGATACTTGCGGAGGAGAATGAGGAGCGAAAGGCAGGTCTGATTGCGCTGCTTGTCCTGACGCGCGACGTTTTGGAGGCATGTATCGATGTGCTGGGATTTTCCGCACCGGAGAGGATGTAAAGAGAATAGATGATTGCAAAGGAGAGATAAGGTATGCAGACAGGAAACAGCATCGCGATACCGGCTATTTTAAAGGTGGGAAAGGGAGCCTTAAGCGGCATTGGCTCTTATTTGAAAGAGGCGCGTTTTGAGCATGTGGTGATTTATTTCGGAAACGGGCTGATTGATATGTTTGGAATGGGTGTTATGCAGTCCTTGAAGGAGGCGGGCATCACGGTTTTGGAGTACAGAGAGCTGGATACGGTGGATATCAGTGATATCATAACGCTTGCCCTTTCTCTTCCTGCCAATACGCAGGCAGTGATTTCCATCGGGGGCGGCAAGGTGATTGACGCCGGAAAGTATGCTGCATTTTTGAAAAACCTTCCTTTTATCAGTGTGCCGACTTCAAGCTCCAGCGACGGTTTTTCCAGCGCCAGCGCTTCCCTGATTGTGGACGGCAGGAGAGCTTCGATGCCGGCGAAGGTGGCTTACGGCATTATTGTGGATACGGAGGTGATTAAGACGGCGCCGGAGAAATTCATTTATTCCGGCATCGGGGATATGATTTCCAAGATTACTTCGCTGTATGACTGGCTGTACGAGGCTTCTCTGGGATACAGTACCTTAAATGACTATGCCATGATGATAGCGAAAAAAGCGGTGAACAGCTTTGTTCGAACGCCCTTTTCCAGCATAAAAGACGATTTGTTCTTAAAAGAGCTGCTGGATTCTCTTGCCATGAGCGGCATCGCCAATGAAATTGCAGGCAGCAGCGCGCCCACCAGCGGAAGCGAGCATTTGATTTCTCATGCGCTGGATAAATTTCTGGACAATCCCCAGCTTCACGGCGTGCAGGTAGGGATTGCTACTTATATCATGAGCAAGGTGCAGGATCATCGCTATGTGCGTGTGGGCACGGTTTTACAGGAGACGGGTTTCTGGGAGTACGCGGCGTCCCTGCAGATGAAGAAGGAAGACTTTATCAAGGCAATCGATATGGCGCCTTCCATCAAACCGCATCGGCATACTTACCTGCATG
>CAMWUP010000413.1 GCA_947177465.1 uncultured Lachnospiraceae bacterium | reverse complement strand
CTGCCGTCCTCTACAAAGCGAAGCCACACTGCCTTTTTAACACCTCATTCAGGGCAAGCAGCATGTCCTCCTTATTGCTTCCAAGACCTATCAGATTCTGGGTATCCTGTGCAATGGAGCCTGCAACCGCCCCGTGAAAGCAGCCTGCACCACACACAAGTCCCGTCCCCACACTTCCCTCTTCCCTGTAACGGTCCACGACCGCACAGTATAGGATATCCCCATTCAGACAAAGGTTATTCGCTTCTGCCTTAAGGATTTTTTCCTCCTTTTTGGTTTCCAGTGTGCCGTCCACGATGGCAAGCACTGCCGCCCTTACCTCTTTTGCTCCCTCTGGGACCGCTATTCGGATATCCTTGTCCGACAGCAGTCTGTGATGCAGAGAATGGGTAACCTCTTCGGGAAAAGCTTCTCTTTGATAAGAAGGCAGAAGAGGCATACCATCCACATATACCGACACTGCTTCAAAATGCTGCAAATCCTTTACCAGCAGCAAATCCGCTTTTTTTCCAACGGCAGCCGCTCCCATATGGGACAAACCATAGGCCTGCGCAGGATAGAGCGTCGCCATTCTGACGGCGCGCATGGGCTCCACGCCCTCCTCCACAAGCTGCGCCAGGGCATAATTCATATGCCCGTGTTCTAAAATATCCTGTACCGTGATACAGCCGTCAGTGGACAAAAGCACCCGTTCGGTCTCTCCTGTTCTTTTCAGCAGTTCGCTCGCGCTCGCCGGCTCCTTCAGGGAGCCTCTGCGTATAATCACGTACATGCCTTTCTCATATTTTTCCAGCATTTCCTCCACGGTCACGCTCTCATGGTCCGTTTTTACGCCTGCCGCAATGTATTTATCCAGTTCTTCTCCCCGCACACAGGGCGCATGTCCGTCTATCATCAGACCTTTTTCCCTTCCATATGCAAGGATTGCCGCAAGAGAAGCCTCTCCCTCAATCACACGATGGAAATCCATCGCCTCCGCGATGCCATACATGCCGTACTCCTCAACCATGGTTTTGACGTCTGCCAGTTCTACCTGCCCGAAGCAGTCCTCGAACCCGGGCGCAGACGGAACGCAGGGAGATGCCATCCACACGGGAGTAAGGGGCGTATGCGCCATTTCCTTCATCAAATAAGCCGCACCGCGCGCTCCCAGTACATTGACTGCGTCATGGGCGTCCAGCACGGCGGCCGTTGTGCCCTGCTTTAAGACCGCCTCTGCAAAGGAAGTGCTGGAAAGCATACTCAGCTCCACGTGAGAATGGGCGTCAATCAGCCCGGGAAGCGCAAAAAGCCCTTCACAGGAAATCTCCTTGATGTCTCTTGCCGCCTCTATTTGCATATCCGGCTCTATCCGTGCAAAAATACCGTTTTCCATCAGGATATCCGTTTTAACAATTTCTCCCTGCAGCACATCCAAAAGACGTACCCTTCTAAGCAAGAATCTCATAACCGGCGCCTCCCTTCCGAAACAAGGGCAGCTTTTCCAGATAGGTAATATCCTCTCTCTCTGCCGCGCCTCCCTCTGCCAGTATAGCCAGCTTTGCACAGATTTCTCCCCCTGCTGCCGCCACCAGCCGCTCTGCCGCCGCCAAAGACTCTCCCTTGGATATCACATCGTCCACAATGGCAACCTTTTTCCCTGTCAGCCTGTCAGCATCCGCTTCGTCCAAAAAAATCTGCTGCTCTCCTTCGGTGGTAATGGAATGAACGCTGTCCTTCAAATACGCCTTGACATAGGGCTTCACGCTCTTCCTGACTACCACAAACTCCTTCATATGAAGCTGCCTCGATATTTCATAGGCAAGGGCAATCCCTTTTGCCTCTATGGTGAGCACAATATCCGCACCATTTGCTTTGCGGGCAAGCTCCTCCCCCGCTTTTTCAATGAGCTCTGTGTCGCTAATCACCACAAAGCTGGCATACGCCATCCCGTCCGCCATGTCCACAAAGGGCAGCTTTCTGGAAAGCCCGCACACTGTCAAATCATAATAACCATTCATAATCTCCTCGCCTTCTGCCAAAAAAAATGCAAGGGCACAATGTATCCCCACACATTGTACCTTTGCATTTCCTAAGCCCTGAAAATAAATAACCATTTAAAATCTAATTGCATTATATATTGGAATAATGTATAATAAAATTATTATTATCACGTGGATAATATATTGTTTGTAATATAGTGCACAGCCCTGTATTATAAGCCCCTACATCATCACATACATACATTAAGGAGGATATATGACCCTAGATTCTTACAAAAATTTTGTCGCCATTGTTGAAAGCGGAAGTATTCTGGCTGCTGCAAACAAGCTCCTGATTGCGCAGCCTTCGCTCAGCAATCAGTTAAAGAACATCGAGAAAAACTATGGCGCCCAGCTTCTTATCCGCGGCAGCCGTTCCTTAGAGCTGACGGAAGCAGGGCGCGTGTTTTATCGCAAAGCAAAGGAAATCTGCCGTTTGGAGGGCAGTCTCCGCAACGACATTACCAACATTAGGACCGGCTTTTCCGAAATGCTGAAAATCTC
>CAMWUP010000412.1 GCA_947177465.1 uncultured Lachnospiraceae bacterium | reverse complement strand
AGACGCATCTGTTCCATGACAGTATTAGAAACAATTTGCGGATAGCAAAACCGGATGCGACGGATGAGGAAATGGAAAGCGCCTGCAGGAAGGCTTCTATCCACAATTTTATTATGAGCCTGCCACAGGGATACGATACGGCGGTAGGAGAACTCGGTGATACTCTTTCAGGCGGTGAGCGCCAGCGTCTGGGGCTTGCAAGGGCATTTCTGCATAATGCGCCATTCATGCTCCTCGATGAACCTACGAGCAATTTGGACAGTCTGAATGAAGCGGTTATCCTCAAATCCCTGTGCGAAGAACGGGAAGGAAAAACTGTGGTTCTGGTATCGCACAGGCAGTCTACTGTGCGGATTGCCGGCACTGTCTATGCTGTCGGGACAGACAGGAGGATGAGTTGATGCATAAAGATATCAGGACAAAACGGGAACGCGAAAAGGCGATGGTATCAGAGATGATAGCGCTGTATTGCCGGAAAGAGCACGGCTGCCGAAGTGGGCTCTGTACAGATTGTGCAGCCCTTGATACATATGCAAGGCAGCGCAGCGACAAATGCCCGTTTATGGAGACAAAAACTTTTTGCTCCAACTGTAAGGTACATTGTTATAAACCGGAAATGAGAGAGAAAATCCGTGTAGTTATGCGTTTTTCAGGACCGCGGATGATATTTCATCATCCCGTGGCGGCAATACATCATGTGCTGGAAACGAAAAAAGAGAAAAAAAGATTGGAGATTGGTGATGAAACTTAAAAAGATATTGTTTGTTATTGTGGGTTGTATCTGCGTGGCACTCGGTGCTTTGGGGGCAGTGCTTCCGCTTCTGCCGGCATTTCCCTTTCTGCTGCTTGCGGCATACTGTTTTGCCAGAAGCTCGGAGCGTCTGCACAACTGGTTTACCGGAACGAAGTTGTATAAAAATAATCTGGAAAGCTATGTAAAGGGAAAAGGCATGACGCGGAAAACAAAGATACGCATCATGCTTACCGTGACAGTACTGATGTCAATAGGGTTTATTATGATGAATCAGGTCTTGGCAGGGCGGATTGTTCTTGCCTGTGTATGGGTATTCCACATCCTGTATTTTACGCTTGGTGTGAAGACAATAAAAGCCGGGGAGCTTGCGGAGGAATAAAGGCTTAGGGAGACGCTAAGGAAGTGTGGTGTGACAAATTGAAACAAAGAAAAACGGTAGAAGACTACTTGAAAGTAATTTATATTCTTTCCGGACACAAAGCGGTACATGGTGCTGATATTGCAGGAGAGTTGAAGGTTTCCAGACCTACGGTTTCTGTTGCCTTGAAAGCGCTGGAAAAAGAGGGGTATATTTTTGTAGATGATATGCATGATGTTCATCTGACAGAAGTGGGAAAGCATATTGCAGAGGATACTTACGAGAGGCACAATACTTTCCGGCAGCTTTTGACCGGATTGGGTGTGGATGAAGAAACCGCTGCGGCAGATGCCTGCGAGATGGAACATGCCGTCAGTCCGAAAAGTTATGCGGCATTAAAAACACTGGCAACAAAAAATATTGACCTTAAACGCTAAAAAAGCCTTTAAAATCAATACTAATAAGGAGAGCTGCTGACGGGAATCGGACCCGCTGCCATAGTGCCATAAATGCAGTAAAATCAAGGCATTCAACAGTTTTGATTTGATAGGTTTTGATAGGTTGCCAATCGTTTTATGGTTAGAGAGTAATAGTTTATGCAGGAAAGGAGAAATTCTGCACATCGCAATTAAATATTGGACATCTAAATAAGTCCATTATCGATTATGAAGTGTGATTGATAGTGGGCTTATTTTAATGCCTGAATTTACTTAGTGAGTAAATGGACATGAACTTGTCAAAAACGTCTGTATGAGCCTCACAGAGCGTCAGAAGAGGTATTAAATGGCGCGCAACATGAAAACCACATTTCGTTGATAAAACGAAAGGAGAAACAAGACCAATGCCAAAAGTAAAAAGACAATGGCTGGCCTGTGGTTAAGAGCTATATGAATTATAAGCGGTTAGAATAAAGGGATAAGTAAGGATATGAAAATTCAGGAAAAAGAAGAAGCAAACAGAAAGTTTAAAGAACCAGTTAAAAAACTATCAGTAAGCAGAATAGAAAGGAGGAAAATTATTATGAAAGATAATATGGCAGCAGTACAGGAAACATTGTGGAAATCTATGCGCCTGAGAGTGCAGGTAAAACCACGCTTGCATTACAGATGTGCAAACAGTACCAAAAGGATAAGCCAGTGTTATACATAGACACAGAGCGGACACTGACAAAAGAAACGCCAATTAGGAAAATTTAGTAGCAATATTGAGTGTTCCATGATATAATTTGAGCAGAACATAGGAGTGATTACCTATTGATTGTTTTGATTGTTATGAAAAGGTTATGCAGAAATGTATAGCCTTTTCTGTATATAAAATTTCAGAGTGAATAAATTAGAATTAAATAGAAAATGTGAAATTCATAGATGAAAGGTTTTAAGTGTTATGGTAAAATATAAAAGTAGTTCAGTATCAATAATGAAT
>CAMWUP010000411.1 GCA_947177465.1 uncultured Lachnospiraceae bacterium | reverse complement strand
GAACGATATGATTTTTGAAAGTGAGGAAAACAGAGAATGAAAAAGAGATGGATTTGTTTATTTGTGGAAAATGAAATTGGGGTACTTGCCCGTATCTGCGGATTGTTTTCCGGAAAGTCTTACAATCTGGACAGCCTGACCGTTGGGGTTACGGAGGATGTTACCATATCACGGATGACAATCAGTCTGACGAGCGATGACCGGACGTTTGAGCAGATAAAAAAGCAGCTTGGCAGAAGCGTTGAGGTAATCAAAGTGATGGATTATACAGATACACCAATCCACATGAAAGAAATTTTATTTGTCAGGGTGAATCATTGTTCCGAGGCAGACATAACGGAGCTGTTCCGGATTTCAAAAGTATTCAAAGTGGAAGTGATTGACTATGACGGGGCTGCGGTTCTTTTGGAATGTACCCAGACAGAAAACCGGAATGATGATTTGATAGCTTTGCTGAAAAGAAAGTTTGCGAACAGGATGGAGATTGTGCGGGGCGGAAGTGTTGCGGTTGAAGCGGTCAGCATGTCGGAAAGAGGATGAACCACGCATTCAGACGGTGAAAAGTCTTTTTTGCTAAGGGGTAGAAATGTTTAAAGTTTCATGGTATAATATCGTCAGATATTATACCTGCGCCGATTCGCGTCCGACGTTAGGAGGACATTATCCGAAGCGAATCGTGCGCATCCCCCGGAGGGAAGCATGTTCGGAGAACATGGTATAATGGTGCCAGACATGATACTGTGAGTGCAAAAATGAAGAAAGCGTTCAAAAAATATTTGTAATTTTAATATCCGGTTAGAAGGAGAATGCAGAGAATGTGGGAGGGTAGAGATGTGAAACCGACGAATGAAAGGCCTGACAAAAAATGGTGGTTTCGATGAATCATAAATATAAAAATAAACAAAGGCTAAAGTTTGCACTCACAGTAGTTTTTCTGATATTGATTATTGGTTTGATAATAGCAAATTTCCTGTCTTTTCGTTCTTATCAGAATATGGGAATATTAACAATTATCCCTTTTGACAGCCTGCTTTTTCAGAATGTAGGAATCATCTTATTAGGGATAGCCTGTTTTTCTATATTGCAGCTGTATCAATATAAAACTGGCAGATTGTTTGCTTTGTATGCATTACTGTTGGGGCTGTCCATCTCTCTTGCTCCATGCAATCGATTGAATGAATTTGTTCTTTCTTTTTTTCGTGCCATTTTTACACTGGGCAGCAGCATACTTCTTTTTCAAGTAGTTGGATACTTGGCTTTATTACGAAACAGAATGTTGTTCAAAATCCTTCAGGCAGCATTAGTCGGTATTGCAGCCCTTAGTATGATGGCACAAATTTTAGCCTTTTTTGGAATAGGCAATTACAGATATATACTTTTTGCGGAAGAGAGCGTGAATAGCTGCGTTGTATTGTCAGCCGTTTTTTCTGTGGTGGTGGTGATTATAAATTATAAGAAAAGTAATTCTTATACCAGAAAGCAGAGCAAAACACTCATATTTGGAATCGGAGCAGGAATTTTATTATTTTTTGCGATGTCTGTTATCCCCAATATGTATCTGGTACAAAACAGGCAGACAGAAAAGGAGGTCTTTGTGGAAATTTCAATGTCGCCAGCGGAAACAATGCTCCGCTCGCTGCCGCTGTTACTTTTTTCAGGAATTAGTATTGCAATTATATTTGCGCTGCTTCACAGGGCTTTTTCTGTTGATGATATACGTTTAAAATCTTCTTGGTTCGTCAGCATTCCATTGTATTTTGGATTGATTAATATTTTATTATTTTTGTATGCAAATGCCCCTATATGGGTTATGGTAATTACAAATATTCTGCTTCTTATGCCATTACTGGCAGTGTTATGGAAATTATTTAATCGAGAGGAAAATATGGAAGAGCTCTGTGAATTACGGCTTATGTGCGAGGTTGAAAAGGAAAAACAAGAGTTATCTGCTTACCTTCATGATGAAGTGCTGCAATCTCTGATTGCTTTTTACAGAAAAGTACAGTCAGACGAAAGTGGGCAGTATAGCGATATGAAACTGCCTTTGTCAAACTTGATTACCCAGATACGCAGTGTCAGCCATAACCTTTATCCAACAATGGTAGAAGATTTAGGATTAGAGCAAAGTCTGGATATTTTTATAGAAGAAATCCAGAATCATTATCCTGATATGAACATGGCGTTCCACTATAAATTCACAGAGGGAATATTACCAAAAGCGTATGCCCTTGCCATTTACCGCATTTCAAAAGAACTGGTTACGAATGCTGCAAAACATTCTGGAGGCATGCAAATTAAACTGCTGCTTGAGGAAGATACAGATGGATATTATATACAAGTACAGGACAATGGAACCGGTTTCCATACACAGGCAGAGGATACCCTGCTTAAAAGCCCTCATATGGGATTATATACAGTAAAAAGGCAGATAGCAGGACTAACGGGACGGATGGATGTGCAGTCTGCTCCAGATATAGGCACAAAATTTAATATTTATATTCCGAAACAGGAGGAGTAAAAGTTGAAGATAAAAATAATGATTGTAGA
>CAMWUP010000410.1 GCA_947177465.1 uncultured Lachnospiraceae bacterium | reverse complement strand
GTAACGCTATTTATAAGGAAGAGGGAGGTATGAATGAGGACGCATCCATACAACAATCCGAAGCGGAGGGGCAGCCTGATGGAGCGTCGCAGGAACCGATGAGACAGGACGGTGAAAAGCGCGAGGGTGAACAGCAGATGCCGCAGGCAATGGACAGCACCGCTTTTAATCTAATGGCGTCTCAGGTCGGTGCAGGGATGAACCTGGCTGCCAATGCGCCGGGAGTGGACGAGATTGTTTCGCCCGTGCTGGACGTACTTGATATTGCCGGTTATAATTATGCTTCCGGCCGCTATCCGTTAGAAGGGGAGGCACATCCGGAACGTCTGATTTTCGGCTCGGAAACTTTTCCCGGTGATATCGCAAAGAACTGGGAGATGGTAAAAAAATATCCTTATTTGGTCGGAGATTTTATGTGGACAGCCTGGGATTACCTTGGCGAGACAGGAATCGGTGCATGGAGTTATACCGCGGATGGCTTTGGATTTGAGAAACCTTATCCCTGGCTGCTTGCGGATACGGGTGCTTTTGATATTCTGGGGAATCCCAATGGGGAGCTGTTTCTGGCACAGGCTGTATGGGGACAGCTTACCGTACCAAAGATTGCGGTACAGCCGTTGAACCATCCTGGCATATGCCCGGCAAAGGCCGTATGGCGCAGTTCCAATGCAATTCCCTCCTGGGCATGGAAGGGGTGTGAAGGCAATGATGCTGTAGTGGAGGTTTATGCAAGCCATGGACAGTCGGCAGAGCTTAAATTGAATGAAACAAGTCTGGGAAAAGCCCAACTGCAGGAATGTAAAGCCGTCTTTGAAGTGAAGTATGAGCCGGGAACGTTGACAGCAGTCATTTATGACACAGACGGCAATCCGATTTCGGAAAGTACGCTTGTGTCCGCGAAAGACGCCGTTGTGAAACCGGCAATCAGCCAAAAGAGCGCGGCTCCCGGAGAAATTCTGTTTATTCCGGTGGAAATTGCAGATGAAGACGGCATTGTCGAACGGAATGCGGATGAGATGGTTACTGTGTCTGTAGAAGGAGGAGAACTGCTTGCTTTTGGCAGCGCGAATCCCCGCACGGAAGGTTCCTTTGTGACAGGGGTTTACGGCACTTATTACGGGCAGGCCATGGCAGTGGTGCGTGCAGGGGATGCCGGTGTGACAATGAAGATTGAAGTTACCGGAGAAAAATCCGGAAGGAGCGTTGCGGAGATTGTGGTGAAATAAATCCGCCGGCTGAAAGAAAGGCAAGAAGACATGGAGGTGCAAGTATGACAAATTATGAAAGTGACGAGGTGCGCTTAAGTCTGGCAAGGGAATTAGCAGTAGAGTCCATGGTATTGTTAAAAAACAAGAATGGATGCCTGCCCTTGGCGAAGGGTACGAGAATCGCATTACTTGGCAGAACTCAAAACGCCGCAGTGATCGGAGGAGGAGGCTCGGGAGCATCCTTTAGCGAAAATACGCTGCAGGCAGCAAGCGAGTTTACTATAGCAGGTTTGCTTTTGGAACCGGGTATGGAAAAATTCTATAAGGAGATAGCGGAACAGGAAAAAGCGAACGCTGTTGCCAGCCAGCCGGATTTTGAGCATATAGATTTGGAGGGGCTGGTTAACAGTGGGATGATCTATGAGATTTTTGGCAAGTATAGCCGTCCGGCGGATGAACCGATACCGGAATCTGCATTATGGGAACGGGCATCTGCATGGACAGATACAGCAATATGTATCATAGGACGTGTTGCCGGTGGAGAAGAGTGTGACCGCCGGGTAAAGGATGATTATTATCTTCTCAGCTCTGAGAGCGAATTGATCCAAAAGGCAACAGAGAATTTTGCAAAGGTTATTGTCGTGCTGAATGTTGACGGACCGGTCGATACCGCATGGATTCATAAATTCTCGCAGATACAGGCGGTATTATTTACAGGAAGCTGTGGGGAGCAGGGGATGGGCGCACTTGCAGACCTTATAACCGGCAAAGCCACACCATCAGGGAAGCTGGCACATACATTGGCCAAAAGTTATGAAGATTATCCTTCTGCAAAACACATGAGCTACGATAAAGAGGATACGGAAGGGATTTTAACCTATGAATCCTATGGGCTGTCTGCAGAAGAAAACGGCAGTAAGGGGTTTGACAAAAGCCCGGTGACGGTCTATCAGGAAGGAATTTATGTGGGATACCGCTACTTTGATTCTTTCCGTAAAGAAGTAATGTATCCTTTTGGCTATGGATTGTCTTATGCGGAATTTAGTTGGCAGTGTCTGGGTACGGAAATAAACGATGGTCAGATTATTGTCAAAGCTGCTGTAGAGAACAAATCAGCAAAGTATTCAGGGAAAGAAGTATTGCAGCTTTATGTCCATGCACCTTCCGGGCTGCTGGAGCAGCCTTATCAGGTATTGAAGGCTGTGGAGAAAACAAAATTGCTCTCTCCGAATGAAAAGCAGGAATTAGTATTAACGGTGAATCTGGAAGAGCTTGCTTCCGTTGACGAAGAAAGAAATGCCTATATCATGGAAAAGGGAGAATATAATATTCTTCTGGG
>CAMWUP010000409.1 GCA_947177465.1 uncultured Lachnospiraceae bacterium | reverse complement strand
ACCATATAGTATCCGGTCAGGGCAAGCTCACGCACAAGCTCTTCCCTGTCCACCTCCGGATAAAATTCCGCTGCCACCACCTGACTCTCCGTTTCTTCCCTGATAATCCGTCTGACAGCGTCCCAGCCCTCATATGCCTGATAACCTTCTACCCGCTTTTCCGGATATTTATCAAAATTATGGTATCGGTTTCTTCCCGTTCCGTTTTTTTCCTTCTTCATTCCGCTTTCGTACACCTTTCCTTTTCTTTCACAGATACGCCGCGCCGACCGTTCCCGCCTGATTTTTCAACTCTGCGCACACGGCAGCCACCGGCGCGTACTCGTAGCCGTATACACCCTTTTTTAATTCCTCCTGCAGCCTCGGCAGTATCAAATCCGCCGACGCCGACACGCCGCCCCCGATGACAATAACCTCAGGACGCAGAATATTAGAAATATTGACGGCTCCTATACTCAGATATTCCAACAGCTCATCCACCAGACGCTGCGCTCCGGCATCGCCTCCCCTTGCCTTTTCAAATATCTCCTTTGCACTCTGCGGGGTCTCATACAGACTCACGCTGCGCTTTTTGACTGCTTCCGCAGAGGCATATGCCTCCAGACAGCCCTGCCTGCCGCAGTTACACAACCTGCCCTTTCCTTCCACCGCCTCATGCCCAAAGATATACGCCATAGAGCCGTACCTGTCGTTTTCCAGTATGCCGTCCCTGACAAAGCCGCCTCCCACACCGGTTCCGATGGTAAACATCGCCATTCTGCCATAGCCTCTGCCCGCACCGTATAGCGCTTCGCCCAGCGCCGCGCACTGTGCATCGTTGGCAATCCTTACCCTGACCGACAATTTTTTCTCCATATCCTCCACAAAGGGTACATTCTGCCAGCCGAAATTGTTAGAATAGCACACCATTCCCTTCCGGCTGTCAATCAGCCCCGGCACACCCATGCCGATACAATTTACTTCAGGGCAGTACGCAAGCAGCTTTCCCACTCCCTTTGCAATTTCGCCGAGTACCGCTTCATATCCTTCTGATACAGGCGTGTCAAAGGCTGCCGCCTTAAGCACCCTGCCCGCTTCCACAATCCCCATTTTGATAACGGTGCCGCCCAAATCGACGCCTATCCTTTTTCCGTCCATGCTTCCCCGCTTTCCGCCTTACGCAAATAAATAAAACTGCAGCACGCCCTCATTCATTGCTTCTGCCGCTTCAAACGCTTTCTGCGGCGTTGTTTTCTCCGCCACAAAAAGTTCATAGCGGAACTGGTAGAAGCCTCCGAGGCTCGCCTTAAAATTTGTCTCCCAGAAATTATTCATCACCCAGGAATACACTTCGTCACGGTTTGAGACGCCCTCGTCACCCATCAGACGTATGGGATGCGCTTCCAGACCTCCCATCGCCACAAGGGGTACATCCTGACTCGCCAGTATCACCGTGCTGTTTTCCCGCTCCCAGACCAGACCGTTCTGTAAGGCATAAAAATCGATGCAGGTACCGGGAAGCTGGTCGATTCTCGGCCGTATCACTGCGCCCGCCTTGTCAAGATAAACTTCCTTGCCCGTAAAAGGCAGGGACAGGTATACGTTTTCCGGCTCCCACACACTTTTTTTATGAAGCCTAAAATCCACGGAAAGCTTTGGCAGCCATTTGTATGCTGTCAGTATCAGCGCGCACTCCTCTGCACCCTCCATCTCAAACGCAAGCTCTACTTTTGTGTACAGGCAGCCATCCTCCTGAATTTTTACATCCTTTAATCTGCCAATGCTGCGCAGCGTCCGAAACGCTTTGCGGTTTCTGCCCATGTTTCTTCGCACAAAGAGGTAGTCCTCGCCCTCCCGTCTGGGCGTTATTTCATAAATCGGTGTAAATGCCGGATATGTGCCATCCGCCAGTTCTTCTCCGTGTACCTTGTCAAAAACAGAGGTGATTCCCTTATCCCGCTGCCATGTTATCCGGAAAAAGCGATTTTCCAGACCATCCATACCGACGCAGGCGCCCTGCTTTTTCTCCTCTTCCAGCCGCCAGTACAAATCGTTTACACCCTCGATTCCCGCGGGGGCGCAAAGCCCCGCTGACTGCAAAGGCGCTTCTTCCATTTCCGCCAGACGGAAGGTTTTTGTTTCCTTCGGCTGCATGGAAAGCCGGATGCACAGCTTCGGTCCTCTGGAGTAACGGCTAAGCTGGAAGGGAACCTCCTCGCCGCTTTCTTCCTCCACTACCTTAAAATGTACATGTCCGTAAAAATGCTCCAAATCCATGGCAAGCATATCCTCAACCGGAATGTCATGGGGATTCACCGCCCTGAACTTAAGCTCTTTTCTCAAAGAAAGCGCCGTTTCTCCCAAATCCGCCTGTATCCGTTCCTTTACAATGGTCGCCGCCTCGCACGCCTTTAAAGCATAGAGCCTTTTCCACTGGTCCAGATTGTTGACCTGCGGATGGAAGGGCTCCGTAATCGAGGAGGAATAGCCCCATGTATGCTCACCATAAAACATCAGATTGTCATATGCCGCCTCATAGATTTCTGCCGCTGCCGCCTGTCGGGAGGGGT
>CAMWUP010000408.1 GCA_947177465.1 uncultured Lachnospiraceae bacterium | reverse complement strand
AAATATAATCTGTCACGTCCGCAAATACAAGCGCATTATATTCTATCTGCAAGTCGTAGGTTTCCTTTTTCCCACAGCCAGAGAAAATGCACAGAATAAGTAGTGCTAATAATATTTCACTCAATCTCTTCACAAATATTCCTCGCTTTCCATTTACCCTCCGCCATAGGCGGAGGGTTGTGCAACTTGTATTAGTCATGTACTACTTCATGCGCTTCTTTATAATATTCATACGCCACTCCTACATACTCATGGCATGCCTGACAGTATGTTACATAAATTTTTTCCGTCTTGTTCACATGACATTGTACGGTAATTGGTGTACCATTCGTATAATACCCCAAAATTACTGTATGCGTATAAGACGAATACCTATATTGACCCGTCCACTGGAGGTCTCTTCCTGTATCCTTGTGTTCGCACGCCGCCGACGCCGTCATCGCCGGACTTCCCACCAGCATACAAACTGCTGCTACTAAAATAACTGCTCTTTTTACAATACTCATTTTCTTTTCCTCCTGATTTTGATTTCTTAACTATTTAACACAATATAGTGAACAACCCTACCCTCCTTTCCTTTCAGATTCAGAGAAGCTTTCTCAAACTGCATGAAAACAGCCCCTATATAAAAACGCTGCAAAAGCGCGTTTTTCCGCACCCTGTTTCGTATTTTCATTCTCTGTAAAACCACACAAAAAGGACAGCGAAACTGCTCCGTTTCCCTATCCTTCGTCATATTTACCAGTATATTCCCGTGCGGCGCCAGCCTCGAATCGCAGCTTTTGCCCTGTCGATACGCTTTTCTATGGCATTCTTCTTCATGCCCAGTCTTTCAGCCATTTCGCCGCTGGGGCGCCCAAAAACATATGCCTCGATAAGCGTGTCCCTGTGCCATCTGGCAAGCCCGTTTAGCGCTTCTAATATTTCCTGCTTTTCCCGTGTCATATGACACGTCACTTTTTCCTGCAGACCCAGCTCCTCAATTGATACTTCTCGTTTTCTTCTTCTGATGATATCCAGCGCCGCATTGCGCAGCGCTGCAAAAAGCCAATTCTTTCTTTCGCTCTCCTTCATGCCGGACAACTTAATCCACCTTTTCACAGCGTAAAAAAAAGTAGTCTGCACGGCGTCCTCCGCATCATCCGCGTTTTTTAACAGCGACACTGCATACCGATACAAGTCATTGTAGTACGATAAGTATAACGGCTCGACTGTATGCCGTTTTCTTGCTTTTCCGATCTCTGTTAGCTGCTGCATATATCCCCCTATGCCAGATTCCGGCCCTGTTGTATTTCAATTTTTCATCCTGCCGCCTTTCGCGCACCTGTCTATCAGCGTTTGAAAGGCGGCCTGCTTCTCCTATACTCTGTTGTAATTGATAAGACAGCCTTTTAAGATAATCTGCCTCTCCTCGTCCGTCAACTCTCCCAGTCGCAGCACAAACCCTTTAAGCCCTTCCTGTCCTACCGTGTATGCCTTGATTTCGTCTGTCTTCTCCTCCACCGCTTTCCTGATTTGTGGTATAAACAAATAATCCAGATTGGAGAACGGCAGCTCGCCCTCTTCAATCAAAAACGGCAGCATACCCCAGTTAATCAAGTTGGAGCGGTATCTCTTGGTCGCATACTCGTTGGCAATATTCGCCCATCCGCCTAACACCTTCTGGCAGGAAGCAGCCTGCTCACGCGCAGAACCGTCACCCGGCTTGACTGCAAATATGGTGGAGCCAAAGCCTGTGTTGCTGTGATTTGCCTCTGTAAAGGTTTTCTTTATCACGCCCATCACATCCTTAAGCTGCGGCAGTACTGTGCAGGGATGTCCGCCATCCATTCTTTCCTTTTCCGCCTTCTGAATCTCCTTGGCGCGCCCCACATACTGCGGGTCCTTGCGGCTCAGGGTAAATTCCGCCAGCCCTAACGGGTTGGAACGGTAGGACGAGGTCTCACCGGAAGGAATCAGCTCATCCGTGGTCGTCACGGGGTCGTGAATTTCAGAAACCACCTGCAGTACAAGATTTTCCGGCAGTGCGCCCATAGCCGGCCAGTCCTTGATGTTGGGACCGAACTGAATTTCCACGGAAGGGTCCGCCACACCATGGGAATCAAACACGCGGTTGGCATAAATATTGCTGTCAAAATGGTATTGGTAACGGTTCAATTCGCCGTCAAATTCCGTAGCCGGCGTCAGCACACCCTTGTTTGCCGCCGTCGCCGCAATGGAACGCGCATCCATAAGCGCCACCGAAGCAATCTGTCCGCTCTGCAGCTTGGAACCCTCCCTGTTGGGGAAGTTCCTCGTAGAGTGACGGATACTGAACGCATTGTGCGACGGTGTGTCGCCCGCGCCAAAGCAGGGACCGCAGAAAGCAGTCTTCATCACCGCGCCCGTCTCCAGAATAGAAGCAGCGCAGCCATTCTTAATCAGCTCCATATACACAGGCATGGAGGCCGGATATACACTTAAGGTAAAGCCGTCCGCACCGATATAGCTGCCCTTTAAAATATCCGCCGCCGCACAGATATTCTCAAATCCGCCGCCTGCACAGCCCGCAATAATTCCC
>CAMWUP010000407.1 GCA_947177465.1 uncultured Lachnospiraceae bacterium | reverse complement strand
ATGTTCTCCCGCATGCAGAGTCAGGCTTACATTTTTTAAAACCTGCACCTCTGTATTCGGATAGGTAAAGTCCACATTTTTAAATTCTATGGTATGGGGCTTATTCTCCACATGCTTCTCCCCTTTTTCAATTGCTATGGGATAGCGCATCAGAACAATATATTCATATGCATAGTTTGTCTTCTTTATGATATCCTGCACCCGCCAAATCAGATCGCCCACAGAATTATTCAGGGTATTTCCCGCCTCACACATCTGAGAAAAAATACCGATGGAGATTTTACCCAGAATCACCCGCACGCCCAGATAAAAATATATGGTCAAAGTCCTTATGATGCCCACCGCCGTGACGGAAAGCGCCAGCGGAAGCTGCCTGTTTGCCTTATTTTCCCATCCTTTTAAAGTTCCGCTTGTATAAAACTCCCATTTGTTTACCAGCATATCCTGCGCGCTGTAAAGACGGATATCCTTTCCGTAACGGAAATCAACAATTTCCCATCCCAGATATGAAAAAATTCGGTTGAATTTAGATAGCTTTGCAAATTCCTCTGCTTCTATCTTGTTGTTCCGGCTGTTGATAACCGCAGTTACCAGCATCAGCACTGCCAGCAGCACAAAGAGCAGCGGCGCATGAAACGCAATCAGCACGACCACACCCAATATCGTAATCAAATTGGTCACTATCCCGAAAAACGACTGGGATATGCCGTGTACACCGCCGGAATACCATGACATTCCGGTGCGCGCCGCCTCAATCTGATCCAGTGCCTTTTTGTCCTCCGTAAGCTGAAAATCCAAATTCATCACCTTGCGGCTCAGTTCCTCCGAAAAGTGGTTCTGAAATTTTTCATCATACTTTTCCATTGTCACGCCCAGCACGGAAGCAATCAGCTTTAAAAAAGTGCCGCCCAGCGCAATCACCGCTGCGTAAAAAATCAGCAGCAGCTTTTCTTCTCCGTTTAACAGTCCGTCTATCAAAAGCGGGAGTACCAGAATGGACACAAAGGGCGACGCCGCATCGATAAGTGTTTTCAATGCCCCGACAAGAAAGTAACCTTTGTATTTCCTAAACACCTGAGGATAGAAAAAAGCTATCGTTTCCGTCACCTTTTTCATCGAGCCGTCTTTATTTTTCATAAAACTGCACCTCCTCATCCTTGTAATACTGCGCCTGAATTTCAAACATTTCTGCATAAGCGCCATTTTTAGCTAAAAGCGCCTCATGCGTACCATATTCCACCAGCTTACCTGCCACAAACATGGCGATATTGTCACAGAAGCGCGTAGATGAAAGCCTGTGGGAAATATAGACTGCCGATTTTGTACCAATCATTTCATCAAAGCTCTTGTACAGCCTGTACTCCGCCAGTGCATCCAGCGCTGCGGTCGGCTCGTCCAGCACAACAACGGGGGCGTCTTTATACAACGCCCTTGCAAGGGCAAGCTTCTGCTTTTCCCCGCCGGACAAGTCCACGCCATCATCATGAAGTACCTTCAACAACTCTGTGTGCACGCCGTCCTTCAACTCCGCAAGCTTATCTCCAAGCCCTGACTGCTCCAAATACTGTATGGCAAGCTCACAGTCCGTTTCTTCCGGACGCTTCATGGACACATTTTCACTTATGGGAAAGGCAAAAATTTCCACATTCTGAAACGCCGGTGAAAACAAGGTAAAATATTCCCTCCGTCTAAAGCGGTTGATATTGGTTCCGTTTAAGAGAATTTCCCCCTCTGTTACATCATAAAGTCTGAGCAGCAGCTTAATCAGCGTGGTCTTGCCCGCGCCGTTTAATCCCACTACAGCCAGTCTTTCTCCCGCTTTCAGGGTCAGATTCAAATCTTGCAAGGCATAATTCTCCGCCCCCTCATACCGGAAGGATACCTGCCTGAATTCAAAGGTATAGCTGTCCGCCTTTGGCAGTGGAATACAATCGCTCTCATCATCATCTGCAAGCGCCATAAAAGAACGGAAATCGTCCACCCAAAGGGATTTCTTTTTCAAATCGCCCGCTGTGTTTAATACCTCCGTCAGCGCAGAAGCAAAAGTGGAGGCAAGTCCCAGATACAGGGTAAAATTACCAATCGTCATACCCTTTCCCATAAAAGCGAGAATCAGCACCATGTAAATGGCAAGTGTCTGCAGCATACTCGTCCCATGGGCAAAAATGCTGTTGTAAATCCATAAATTGCGGCTGTGCAGCATTTTCTGCTGCTTTTCCATAAAAACCTTATGCTGTTTCCCCAAAAGCCAGTCCTGCATATGAAACAGGCGGATATCCTTTGCATAAGAAAAATCCTGCGTCATCTGCTCCATATAATTCATTCTCCGCCATACAGGCGCCAGCTTGTCCCACACCTCCGCTCTGTCCCGCTTGACCGTATGGCGGAAAAAGAAGTATTGCACCAGAGAAACTACTATGATAAGGAGTACCAGCCGTAAATCCAGCATCATTACCACGGACAGACTTATAACAAGCAGCGCTGCCTTCACCAGTACCGTATAAAAGGCACGCATCATACCTTCGACGCCCTCGTCATTGCCGCCCGTCGCCCTGCACGCTTTCTCA
>CAMWUP010000406.1 GCA_947177465.1 uncultured Lachnospiraceae bacterium | reverse complement strand
GAATTAGAAACTGCGGAATCATCAGCACCGTCCCGGGCACCATAACGCTGATAAGCATAATGCGGTAAATCACTTTTTTCCCGATAAACTGCAGCTTTGCAAAAGCATAGCCTGCCAGAGAGCAGAAAATCAGATTCGTCGCAATAATAATCACCGTAATAAACAGGGTGTTAATGGAATAGCGCAAAAACGGTATTATCTGAAACGCCTTTACATAATGCTCCGTCGTCACCGAGGTCGGAAGCAGATTGATTCCCGCCGAAAAAATCTCAAAATCCGGTCTGAAGGAGGTAAGCACAGACCAGTAAAAGGGCAGTGTAAATACGATTGCAAAAAATACCAGCAACACGTACAACACAAATTTTCCCGCAAACCTTTCCATTTTCCTGTTATGCTTTTTCATGCAGCTTCCTCCTCTACACCAGACTCTCTTTGTTGATTTTCTGCTGTGCCAGCGTAATCACCAAAATGAGCGCAAACAAAATCATCGACTGTGCGCAGGCGTAACCCATCTGGGATTCCTTAAACGCATTGCTGTAAATCATGTACATTGGCACGGTTGTGGCATGTGCCGGCCCGCCGCTGGTCAGCACGTAAATCTGGTCGAACACCTGAAATGAACCGATAAGCGCCATTGACAGGACAAAATACGTTGTGGGCGCCACCAGCGGCACGGTGATATGGAACAATTGCCGAAACCACCCCGCACCGTCCAGCCTTGCCGATTCATAGACGCTTGCCGGTACATTCTGCAGCGCCGCCAGATAAATCATAATATTGCTTGCCAGCGTAGACCAGACGCAAATAATCACAATGGAGCCAAGCGCCGTCTTACTGTTGTTTAACCATGTCTGCGGCGGCAGACCGACTGCCTCGAGCAGCTTATTTAACAACCCGCCCGACGGGTTCATCAGCCATCTCCACACAATGGCGGAGGCAACCGTCGAAGTCAGACAGGGCAGATAAAACAGCACCCTAAATACCTTGACGCCCCGCACCCTTGCATTGAGCAGCACCGCCAGGAGAAAGGACAGAACCACCACCGCAGGCACAAACATTAGGACATAGAGACAGATATTTTTCATGGCGATGCCAAAATAAGTATCCTGAAACGCCCTGACATAATTTTTCACGCCGATAAACTTCGCAGGTGTAAATACATTATAGGAAGTAAAGCTCATCGCCACCGCCATAACTGCGGGAATCAGCAGGAACACCAGAAAGCATAGAAATGCCGGTGTAATAAACATCCATCCCGTCAGATTTCTGTACAGCTTTCGCTTTGATATCCGTCTCTTTTCCATGTCCTCATCTCCAATTCTGCTTAATTGTCGCCTCTGTACTGTGACAGGAGCTTGTCTCCCTCCGTCTTCATAACTGCCAGCGTATCCTCAGGACTCTGCGTGCCTTCAAACATCTTCTCAATTTCAGGACCGTAGCAGGTGCCTTCCAGGTTGATAAATCCCGGAACATCAGAACGAATCTGGTGATTCTCCAAATCAGCAAGTACATTCATTAAATATTTATCATTTGCAAACTTATCGTCGTTCTGCACGCTCTTTAATGCGGAAAAGCCGCCTACGATATCACACCATTTCAGGCTGTTCTCATCATTGTGAAGTGCAAATTCGATAAATTCCTGCGCGGTCTGCGCATGCTTTGCCTGAGCCGGAATTACAAGGCTCCAGCTTGTCTGCGTTCCGCCCGCCTGCGCGCCGTCTGCTCGTCCCTGCGGAATCGGCACAAAGGTAAAATCAATTTCCTCGCCGTATGTCTTGTAGGTGCGCAGCATGGAAGTCGGCCATAATGCCATCGCTTCTTCTCCTGTCAGGAAACCGTCCGCGCCGCCTGCCGCTGCATACTGCGTAGAATATACGCCGCTGTCAATCAACTCTTTGAAGTATTCCAGTACCTGCAGCGCCTTGTCGTCCAGATTTACGGTTAAACCGTCGTCGCTTAAGGGCTGTCCTGCATTGGCTGTCAGGAAAGAGTTAAACAGATAAGGCGCCATTTTCATATTGAGACCGACCTGTACGCCTTCCACGCTCATGGCTGCAATGGCTGCCGCCTTGATTTCATCCCATGTGGTCGGCGCTTCCTGAATACCTGCCTGACGCAAAATACCCATATTGACATATACGCCCCAGATGTCCAGATTCATGGGAAGCCCGTAAAGCTTGCCGTCCACGGTCAGTTCACGTATGGACTCGTCGTTAAAATCCTCTTTTAAAACACCTGCACTCGCCAGATAATCATCGATTGCCAGAAGCTGTCCCATACGTGCATACCTTCTTACCTCCGTTGCATCCCAAAGCATAACATCCGGCACGTCGCCTGCGATAGCAGCAGCCTGAAACGCATTCATCATATCCGCCTGACATACATATTTTACGTTGGAGCCTGTAGACTCGTTGAACGCAGTGACAATCTCATTAATCTGCGCCTCCACTTCTCCGTCCCAATAACCCCAGAAAATCACCTCTTCGCCTTTCTGCTCCGAGCCGCCCTGTCCCTCGCTGCCGCCCGTTCCACTGTTTTCCGTCCCTGCGCCCGAAGAGCCTGTATTATCC
>CAMWUP010000405.1 GCA_947177465.1 uncultured Lachnospiraceae bacterium | reverse complement strand
GATTTATACGGTGCATATGCCGCTGTTTTTATTTCTCTCCGGATTTTTTATGAAGGGGGAAGCGCGGTGTCGGCAGCAGATGAAGCAGCCGCTCCTTTATTATATTGTTTTACAGGGCGCCATCGTCATCTGGGCGGCGTTGTTTTCGCAAGGGGAATACTCTGTTTTTGTACCGGTATGGCATCTGTGGTATCTGCTCAGTCTGGGGTGTATGGCGTTTTTTGGCTGGCTTTGGCATCGGTTTATCCGGCGATTTCCAAAAGCAGATAAATGGGCAGTAAAGCTCGGCGTATTGATTTGTACTGTATTTTTTGCATGTATGGCGGGGGACATGCCCTTTATCGGACGTTTTTTGTCCCTGTCCAGAACCATTGTGTTTTTGCCGTATTTTCTTGGCGGTTTGTTTTGCCCCTCCCATGTATCGTGGAGAAAGTACCGCTTTGCAGGTATAACGGCACTTGTATGGTTTGGGCTGCTCTACTGCATTGCGGGCAGATATATACCGACAGCCTTTTTTTATCAGGCAGACCCGTATGACAATGGATTGTCTGCCTGGGGCATATTCTGCCGTCTGCTGTGTTATTGTATGGGTGTCAGTATGGGCTTGTTTTTGCTGAGTTTTACCACATGCAGACGGGTGTGGTTTTCCAAAATCGGCGCCGATACATTGGCGGTTTATCTGCTGCACGCGCCGGTTGTCAAAATTTTTGACAGGATAAAACTGCCGGCGGAGTTATTTGTCTATGCGGCGCCTTTTCTGACATTTTATATTGTATTTTTTCTCTACAAAGCTTTCTTATGGACGGGACAAATGTATGCTATCAGGCTGACAGGGAGGAGACATGGCAGCTTTTAAAGAAATATATCAGGAATATGGAAAAAAGGTATATCGGTTTCTTTTGTCCCTGACGGGAAGCCCGCAGGAGGCGGAGGAGCTTTTGCAGGAGACTTTTTATCAGGCATTTTTGCATGTGGACAAGTTTGAAGGCAGATGCAGCGTTTATACATGGCTGTGTCAGATTGGCAAAAACGCGTGGCTGCAGGAGCGCAGAAGGAAAAGCCGGTTCAGCGAAAAGGAATTGGGAGAGCTGACTTTGACAGACAATTCTCCATCACCGGAGGACATTTTTGTCCGGCGTGAGGAATGTGAGCGCATTAGACGGGCAGTACAGCGGCTTGAGGAACCATACAGGGATGTTTTTGTAATGCATGTATTTGGCGGCGTGAAGCTGAAGGAAATTGCGCTGCAATATGGAAAAACAGAAAGCTGGGCGCGAGTGACCTATTATCGTGCCAAACAAAAAATATGCGAGGACAATATGCGCAGAAAAGAGGTGTAGAATGAAATTATCTTGTGGAATCATACGGGATTTGCTTCCCTTGTATGAGGATGAAGTCTGTTGTGAGGAGAGCAGGGAGCAGGTAGAGGAGCATTTGGCAGAGTGCGCGGAGTGCAGGGCTTTGTTGGAAACGTTTAAAATTCCGGAAATATCATTGCTGCCGGAGGAGGAAATTCTTTTGGCGGAAGAGGAGAAGCGGATTCGACGAATCTTTCGCAGGCTGAAACGTCGGTGGAGGCTTTCGCTTGCAGTGCTGCTACTGATTATTCCCCTTGTCTATGCAGGCGTCCTATTGTATCATGAATATAGAGGAGAAGGTCTTTGTTTTACTAATTTAGATGAAGTGATGACAGGCAGCCGGTTCTTTAAGCTTTTACAGGAAGAGAATTATGAGCAGGCAGCCGCCATGATTGATTTTGAGAGCGGATATCAAAGCATGAGAGAGACTTTGGAAGGCGATGTGGAAGAAGAGGTCAGAGCTTGGTACAATAAATATTTTGGTGATGTACTAAGCATGTCTGAAGAAGAATATGTACAAAAACAGCAGGATGCTTTTGTGAAATTTATGGAAGAAAGCCATGTACTGATTCTGCGGGCAAGATACAGGTACGCATACAGGACGAGTTCGGAATGGGTGGTAGAATATACTGTGACGGAAAGGGTGGCTGATATGGAGGGGAGCGACAGGATTTTCAGGGTAAGCATGGGTATCCACGACGGGAAACTGCTTATAGGGGCTGCCAGCTCTGAGCCGAGGGATTCAGAACTGCCTTCTTTTTTGGATATATTCTTTCGCAAATTTGAATAGGAAAGTGGAGGAAAAGTCAGATGCTTACAATAGGAGCACATATGTCAGTTGCCAAGGGATACGCGCATATGGGCAGGGAGGCTTTGGAGATAGGCGCGAATACGCTGCAGTTTTTTGCAAGGAATCCCCGTGGCGCGAAAGCGCGGGCGTTAGATGAGCGTGACCTAAGAGCCTTTGCCGCGCTCTTCGATGAGGGAGGACTGCGCTGTGTGGTAGCGCATGCGCCATACACGATGAATGCCTGCTCGAAGGATGGGCATCTGCGGAAGCTTGCCGGGGAGATGATGGCGGACGATTTAAAGGTGATGGAGTATTTTCCGGATAATTTTTATAATTTCCACCCGGGGAGCCATGTGGGACAGGGCGTCGGCGCGGCAGTCATGCAGATAGCAGATGTGCTGAATGAGGTGTTGTATCCAAAGATGCGCAC
>CAMWUP010000404.1 GCA_947177465.1 uncultured Lachnospiraceae bacterium | reverse complement strand
TGGGATACTGCAAAATGACGGACGGCTTTGGCAGTCGTCCTTACCGGTGGCAGGGCATGACCTTCTATCCGATTTCTTTTTTACTTAGCAGAAGCTTAAAAAAGAAAAAGGGTGTTACCACAATGGTGGTACATACAAATGAAATAGATACTGCCGGAATGGAGCGGATGCGAAGGCTGCTGTCAGAGCAGCGGGGTAATTTGATTTCCTACAGCGATTTTCTGGCGATGGAGAGCGGGGAAAAAGGAGCCTGCGGGCATTTGTGGGAGTATATGCTGGCAGCGGCAAAGCGAATACTGGTAAAGCTGAAATAGGGAAAGGCACGGGTAACAGAATGGAAGAGCCGATTAGAATCCTTCATGTTCTAGGGGGACTCAGTCTGGGCGGCGCGGACAGCCGCATTATGGATTTGTACCGCAGTACGGACAGGCGGAAAATGCAGTTTGATTTTCTGGTACATTCCTCACAAAAAGAGCATTTTGACGAAGAAATAGAAGCGTTGGGGGGGCGGATTTACCGCGTCCCCCGTTTTAAGGTATACAATTTGTTTTCTTACAAAAGAGCGCTGAAGCGCTTTTTTGCACAGCATCACGAATTTCGGGCAGTACACGGTCATATGACAAGTACGGCGGCAATCTACCTGCCGATAGCGAAAAAAGCGGGGATTCCGATTGCCATCGGACATGCCAGAAGCGCAGGCGTAGCAGGCGGTCTGAAAGGGTTTTTAACAAAATGTCTACGTCGTCCTCTAAAATACAGGGCGGATTACTGCCTTGCCTGTTCAAAGGAGGCAGGAGAAGCGGTATATGGAAAAAAATGGGCGGATACGGGAAGAGTGGAAGTCATTCCCAATGCCATCGACGCCGCAAAATATGTGTATGACGAAAATGTCAGAAATGAGATGAGAAGGGAACTCGGTCTTTCGGATAAGCTTGTCATCGGACATGTGGGGAGCTTTCGGGAGGCAAAAAATCATGGTTTTCTGATTCACATATTTGAGGAAATTTACAAGACAAGAAAAGACGCCGTATTGCTTTTGATTGGTGACGGCGCGCTGCGGGAGGCAATAGAAAAACAGGTTTCGGCTGCGGGACTGATAGATGCTGTCCGCTTTTTGGGTAATCAGGCAAGGGTAAGTCCTTATTATCAGGCGATGGATTATCTGGTGTTTCCTTCCCTGTATGAGGGACTGCCGGGAACCGTCATTGAGGCGCAGGCGGCAGGGCTTCGCTGCCTGGTCTCGGATGCGGTGACAAGGGAAGCGGGCATTACGGAGCTTGCAGAGTTCTACAGTCTGCACAGGACAGCTTCAGAATGGGCGGCGCAGGTAGTAGAAAATTGCAAATATGAAAGAGAAAACAGGCTGTCGGATATTCAAAGGGCAGGCTTCGATATCAGCGCGCAGGCGGCGCGGTACGAGGAGATTTACAGAAACAATGTGCTGTTGATGGTACCCATGCTGCATCAGGGTGGCTTTGAGCGCATCTGTGTGCAGACGGCAAAGCTTTTGGCAGACAAATATAACGTCAGGATTGCCATCTTCAGCTCGGAGGATATGTTTTATGATGTGGGAAATATCCCCCTTATCGACCTGAAGCTGGGAAGCCGTCCCAGCCTTGCCGGAAAGCTGTTTAATGTTTTACGGCGCATCAGGGCGGTTAAGAAAGTAAAAAAGGAAAAAAATATCCATGTAACCTACAGCTTTGGTCCGACTGCGAATTTGATAAACGCGCTGACAAAGGCGCATGATAAGGTGTGGATTGGCATCAGAGGCTATGGTGCGCTGGAGGCGAAGCGGGAGATGAAGCTGACCTGCGGGCGGGCGGACAAGGTAATCTGCTGTGCGAAGGAAATGGCGGATGATGTGGAAAAGCTTTATGCTCCAAAATTCGTAGAATGTCTTTATAATCCCTGTGATACGGAAAGGCTGGATGCACTTTCGGAAGAACAGCCGGATGCATCGCATCAGAAATTCCTTTCTGAGAAGCATCCCCTGCTTGCGTCCATGAGCAGGGTGGATGATGTAAAAGGCTTCTGGCATCAGATAAAAGCGTTTGCCCTGATAAAAAAAGAAATTCCGGAGGCGGGATTGATGCTTATCGGGGACGGAGATTTCTCCGAATACGAAAAACTGGCGGAGGAGCTCCATGTGCGTGACAGCATGCTTTTTACGGGCGTGCAGAAAAATCCGTTCTGCTATCTGAAGCGGGCTTCCCTGTATCTGATGACATCCGAGACGGAAGGCTTTCCCAATGCCATGGTGGAGGCGATGGCGGTCGGCGTACCGGCGTTGTCGGTCAACTGTAAAACCGGTCCTGCGGAGATACTTATGGACGATTACCGGCAGGCGGCGGCACAGGATGCTGTGTATGAGGGAGAGTACGGTATGCTGCTTCCTGTTATGAATCCAAACAAGAACCTGCATGCAGGCGAGGTGGAGGCGGAGGAGGAAATACTGGCGCGGGAAGCCGTAAAGCTTTTGCAGAATCCGGATAAAATAAAAGAAATGAGCGCGGCGGCGCGGCAGAGGAGCAGAAGCTTTTCCGTAAGGGCGTATGAAGAAAAATTGTGCACATGGAT
>CAMWUP010000403.1 GCA_947177465.1 uncultured Lachnospiraceae bacterium | reverse complement strand
CACCACTGCCACATCTCGCAGCCGCTCTCCCAAAAGCACCTCCAGCATGGGCCTGCCAGCCGTCCCCGAGGGCTCGCCGTCGTCACTGCATCGCGTCAGAAGGGTTCCGCTTCCCACGACAAAGGCTGCACAATTGTGGGAGGCATCCCAGTGCCTTTTCTTCACCGTCTCAATAAAACCGGCTGCCTCCGCCTCGCTCTCCACCCGCTTGATTGTTGCAATAAAACGGGATTTCTTTTCCACAAGCTCTCCCTGTCCTTCTTCCACTATCACCCGGTAAGGCTCTTTCCTCTCGTTTTCCAAAACGCTGCCCCTCCTTCACCATCCGTCCCGTAAAAATGGACTGTTTCTCCGCGCTTTCCCATTGGTTTTCTGCTTAAAGTATAGCATAAAAGATGTTTTTTTTGTGAACAATTCTAAAGATAAAAGAAAAAACCTTTATTTACCACCTTCTTTTTGGTATAATAAGACCATATTGACGGCAGATAACGGCCGTAGAGGGGCAGATTATGCCCTGCCATAAGTCTGTACCACAGACGGAAAGGTGAACCACATATGAATTATGGAAGAAAAGGGGTTCATGCAAAGCAAAAAGCGATGAACTCCAAATCTACAAAAATAGGAAGGAAGGTATTCTTTACCGGTGTCAAAGTGATTCTTATCGGCATCATTGCCGTGGGCATCATCGGCATTTCCGCCGGTATCGGCGCCTTTAAGGGCATCATTGCCGCCGCACCGGAAATAGATGTAAACGACGTTGCTCCCGTAGGCTTCTCCACCTTCGTATACGACTCTGAAGGCAACCAGATAGACAAGCTGGTTGCAACTGATTCCAACCGCGTTCAGGTGACATGGGACAGAATCCCGCAGGATTTGGCCGACGCCTTTGTCGCAATTGAGGACCAGCGTTTCTACGACCACAACGGCATTGACATCAAGGGTATTATCCGCGCCGGCTATACCTTCATCCGTTCCGGCTTCCAGCGGGCAGAGGGCGCCAGCACCATCACGCAGCAGCTGCTGAAAAATACGATTTTTACCAACTGGGTCAACGAGGAAGGTCTGATAGAGAAGATTCAGCGTAAGTTTCAGGAGCAGTACCTTGCCCTTGAAATCACCAAAAAGCTGAGCAAGGAAGAGATTTTACTCCGCTACATGAACACCATCAATCTGGGACAGAATACCCTTGGCGTACAATCCGCCTCCCTCCGCTACTTCAACAAAGATGTCAGCGAGCTGACCTTGTCCGAATGTGCGGTGATTGCGGCAATCACCCAGAACCCCTCAAAATGGAATCCCATTTCCCATCCGGAAAACAATGCCGAACGAAGGGCAAAGGTTCTGAATCATATGCTGGAGCAGGGTTATATTTCACAGGCAGAATACGACGAAGCCATGGCTGATGATGTATACTCCCGTATTCAGGAAGTGAATATCGCCATTGCCGAGGATTCTGTAAGCACCTACTTTGTAGATGCCCTGGTTGAGGATGTGTACCACGATTTGATTGAAGAGGCCGGTTATAGCGCTACGCAGGCTTCTACCCTTCTCTACAGCGGCGGTCTTCGGATAGAATCCACCCTGGACCCCAATATTCAGGCGATTGCCGACAGAGTATTTGCCGACCCTGCCAACTATCCGGAAAACGTCAGATGGTATCTTTCCTATGACCTGACCGTGAAGGATGCGGACGGGGAATATCACAATTACAGTAAAGAAATGATGAAGGCATGGTTTGTGGAAAACCAGAATAAGAATTTCGACCTTCTCTTTAATTCCATAGACGAAGCTCACGAAGCAATTGATTTGTATAAAGCCGCTGTCGTCGGCGAACACGATGAGGTGATTGCGGAAAGAGAATCCCTGACACCGCAGCCTCAGGTATCCTTAACCATCATTGACCAGCACACAGGCTATGTAGTCGCTATGATAGGCGGACGCGGTACCAAAGAGGGAAGCCGTACACTAAATCGGGCTACCGGCGCGGTTCGCCAGCCAGGTTCTACCTTTAAGGTAGTTTCCACCTACGCGCCCGCTTTGGACAGCGCCGGCATGACGCTTGCAACGGTATTCATTGATGCGCCTTTTAATTACAATGACGGTACTCCGGTTCACAACTGGTACGATACCGGTTATCTGGGCATCAGCACCATCCGAAAAGGAATCTGGTATTCCATGAATATCGTAACCGTCAAGTGCCTGACGCAGATTACACCGAAGCTGGGCTTCACCTATTTGGAGAATTTCGGTTTTACCACCTTGACGGAGGCCAACGACTGCTATCAGCCTATGGCGCTCGGCGGCGTCGGCGGTGTAACCAATCTGGAGCTCTGCGCTGCTTATGCAGCCATCGCCAACAGCGGCGTCTACAATAAGCCCAGGCTTTACACCAGAGTCCTCGACTCCAACGGCAATGTGATTCTGGACCACACAGTTCCTGAGACCAGACAGGTCATCAAGGAAACCACTGCCTTTCTGCTGACGGACGCTATGGTTGACACTGTCAACATCGGTACCGGTACATCAGTCCGGTTTCCGAGCATGTCCATCGCCGGAAAGACCGGTACCACCTCTGATTATAAGGATGTAT
>CAMWUP010000402.1 GCA_947177465.1 uncultured Lachnospiraceae bacterium | reverse complement strand
ACCGTATAATAAACGGCTATCCCAAGTATTCCCACTGCCTCCAGCGCATTGCATTTTCCCTTTGTATGAACGCCTGCCGCCCTGCAAAGCTCCAAATATCCGATAACCGATATGGCAAGAGTTACTATCCACAGCACCTCTCCGCCCATAATGAGCGTTACCAGCGCAATCACTGCCAGAACAATGCTGCTCATGAATCTGGTCCAAAACATCTCCATTCCTCCTTTACAAGGCTGTATCTTCCGTCTCTCTTAGTATATGCTTCTATCGCTTTTTCCATGAAACGATTGAAAGGCGGGTCCCCGACCCGCCCTCTCATGCCTTCTATACAGTCATAATTTCTTTGGACTTCTTATCAATCAATGCATCCACGTCTTTGATGTACTTGTCTGTCTGCTTCTGGAGGCTGTCCTCAAGCTGTTTGATTTCGTCCTCGGAAATATCGGTTTTCGCCAGCTTTTTAAAAGCATCATTGCCATCCCGTCTGATATTGCGGATAGCAACTTTGGCATCCTCGCCTTTTTTCTTTACCTCTTTCACAAGGTCCTTTCTTCTCTCCTCCGTCAGCTCCGGAAATACCAGTCTGATAATGGAGCCGTCGTTGGACGGGGTAATGCCGATATCGGAAGTCATAATCGCCTTTTCAATCGGCTTAATCAGAGACTTTTCCCACGGCGCAATCTGAATGATTCTGGCTTCGGGAACCGTAATATTGCCTACCTGCTGAATCGGTGTGGGCGTACCATAGTAGTCTACCCGCAGCTTATCCAGCACATGCGGATTGGCACGTCCTGCGCGAAGCGCCGCATAATCGGTCTCCAGAAATTCATAAGTCTTTTTCATTTTTTCGTCGTAAACACGTATTCTCTCGTCCATTTTTATACCATACCTTTCCTGACACTTCGGGAATCAGTCCCTGCATCTGCGGCACGCCGCCTGCTAAATGGTAATTCTTAAACAGTTATCTTTGTGCCGGTAAATTTTCCTTTTACCGTATTTACAATGCTGTTTTCTTCGTTCAGCCCAAATACCCACATAGGCATCTTGTTATCTCTGGCAAGAATGGAAGCCGTCATATCCACCACCTGCAGGTTTTTGGCGATTACTTCCTCTATGCCCACTTCGTCATATTTTTTTGCGTCCGGTACCTTCGCAGGATCGGCATCGTATACGCCGTCAATGGACTTTGCAAGCAGAATCACATCTGCATCCACTTCTACCGCCCGAAGCACCACGCCGGTATCGGTGGAAAAATAGGGATGTCCCGTTCCTCCCGCAAAAAATACTACCATTCCCTTCGCAAAATATTTGTTTGCCCTGTCTTTTGAAAACAGCTTTGTAAAAGAACCGCAGGTAAACGGCGTCAATACGTTCGTCATCATGCCGACGGAACGGAAAATCTCGGATACATAAATACAGTTCATAACCGTAGCCAGCATTCCAATCTGGTCTGCCTTGGTTCGGTCAATGTTCTCGCTGGAACGCCCTCTCCAGAAATTTCCTCCTCCCGTTACAATGCCGATTTCATACCCGTCGTCCACAAGCTGCTTCACCTGAAGCGCTACATTTCTTACCGTCTCTTCGTCAAAACCTGTGCGCTTGCTGCCCGCCAGCGCCTCCCCACTTAATTTTAATAATATTCTACGCATGAAACATGCTCCTTATATATTTGACCTGTTCCTTATTTACTCTTTTTCTTATATTCATCAAAGAATGCCGTAGGATTAACGTCGGCATAGCACTGTGAACACATACCTTCGATAACGGCGCCATTGTTAATCTGAACTGCCTTGGATTTGATATTACCCATTACAATTGCGGAAGTATCCAGAACAACCGGTCCGTGTACGTCGATATCGCCTTTTACCGCACCTGCAATCACGGCGCTCTGTGCGGAAATATTACCGATGATAACGGAGCTTTGTCCAATCTTTACAGAGCCTTCGCTGGCAATTTCACCCATTATTTTTGCATTGTCCGCAAAAATTTCCGCCGCTTTGGAATTGCCGTTAATCGTCCCTGTGATATTTAGCTTGCCCAGCGCATCGATATTTCCGTTAATCGTCCCAACGACGTCGATAGACCCCTCCGAGATAATATCGCCGTTAATCGTCATGCTTGCCGTAATGACAGCGGTCTCATCCACCACACTCTTTGTCTGATAATCCATTTTCTTTTCGTTCCCTCCCATTTCCTCTACGTTTTCTTTTTCACCAAATGCCTCTCTGATGCTGGTTTCTAAATCCGTTTCCGGCTCTTCATCCTCCACCTTGTTAATATCCATGTCCTCAGGTATTTCAATCGTATCCACCCTATCCAAAAGCGCGTCAAGCTGGGCTCTTTCATCAGTTTCGTCCGCTGCAGGCTCCTGTCCGGCTTCCTCTGCTGCCGCCTCCTCATACGTCACATCTGTGTCATACGGTTCGTCAGCCTCATCCTCTTCAATCGCCTCCGCCTTGTCTGCGTCATATTCTTCTGTATCCGCTTCATACGCTTCCATATCGGCGTCCGCATATTCCGCCTCTGCCACAGCTTCAAGCTCCGCTTCTTCCTCAAGCTGCGCATCCTCAGGCATCAACTCATTGACTGCCTGTGACA
>CAMWUP010000401.1 GCA_947177465.1 uncultured Lachnospiraceae bacterium | reverse complement strand
GGCGCATCAGGGACGCCCAGGGCAGAACGGTGGACTTCAAGAATGCGATTCTCATTATGACCTCCAATATCGGCGCGCAGTACCTGCTTGAGGGCATCAGCGGGGACGGTAGTATTCTGCCGCAGGCAGAGGAACGGGTGATGGAGGATTTGCGCAGGTCCTTCCGACCGGAATTTTTGAACCGTCTCGACGAGACCATACTATTTAAGCCGCTCACAAAGGACAATATCGGCAGCATTGTAAATCTGATTATGGCGGATTTAAACAAGCGGCTGTCCGACAGGGAGCTGCATGTGGCATTAAGTGACGACGCAAAGCAGTTTATCGTGGACAATGCCTATGATCCGGTTTATGGCGCAAGACCGTTGAAGCGCTATATTCAGAAATATGTAGAGACGCTTTCCGCCAAGCTGATTCTCGCCGGCGAGGTGGGCGAGGGCGATACGATACGGATAGAGCTTGCAGACGGCGTTCTCACTGCGCGAGCAGAATAGAAACGCCGATGCCGCAGGCGCCCACACCGACATGACAGGCGATGCTGCAGGAAAGAGGAGCATAATAGACGGAAGCATGGGGAAATTCAGACTGAACCAGACTGCGCCATGCTTCCGCTTCCTCTTCAGTTTCAAAGGTGCCGGCGGTTGCAAGCCGGAGTCTGTCTGCAGGTACGTCAGCAAAGCGTGCTGCGATGTCCTGCTTCAATGCCTCTATCATTTTTTTCTCACTCTGTTTCATTCCCCTTACTTTCGCAAACAAATCCAGCTTATCGCCCTGAATCGTCAGCACAGGCTTAATATTTAAGATGCCTGCGATGGCGGCTGCAGAGGCGGTGATACGTCCGCTCTTCTTTAGATATTCCAAAGAATTGACTGTAATATAGATGCTTGCGTTGTAGGCAGAAGCCTCCAGCCGTGCCTTGATTTCTTTAGCGTGGGCGCCGCTGTCTGCAAACCTTTTGGCTTCAAAAACAGATTCCATCAAGGTGACGGAAATCCGGTGATTGTCCACGACGAACACCTTGCCGTTATAGCCTGTGGCAAGCTGCATGGCGTTTTCGCAGGAACCGCTCAGGCTGCTCGACATGGGGATATAGACAATTTCATCATAGCCGTCCTGAAAAACGGTATCCCACAGACTGATAATGCTGCCGGGGGAGGGCTGAGAGGAGGAAACCTCCCTGTGGTTATTCATCGCTTCATATAATCCGGCGTTGGTGATATCCTCACCTTCCAGATAACAATCATTTTCTACAATGACAGGCATGGGGAGCACATAAATCCCCTTCTGTTCGCCTTCTTCTACCGTGATTCCACTGTTTGTATCCGTTACAACTGCTGTTCTCATAAATGTACTGGTTCCTTTCGGCGTCGATTACTTGGTAAAAAACAACGTGAAACAACTGTATCACATAGAAGGAAAACTGGCAAGGGGCGCATATGATACAAAAAGCCTTGTTTTGTATCATGTTCAGTACGATTTCATTTTCGCTCTGTACGGGCAGTATTCTTTCTGTCATTAGAATTGACAAAGCTTTGGAAGCATGTTAAAACAATATGAAACAACTGTATCACATATGGGCGCAAGAGTTAATTGATAAGCATGTTACAGCATAAATATGACAGAAAGGAAAAGCAGATATGGATAAGCGGAGGGAAGAGAATATTCGGGTCAAAAAAAGTATCACGGAGGCTTTGTTTAAGCTGATGCATGAGAAAAGCTTTTCGGATATTTCCATTACGGAAATTGTCCGTTCCGCGAAAGTGGCAAGGGCTTCCTTTTACCGCAACTACGACTCCAAAGAGAATGTACTTTTGACGCTGATTGAAAATATACTGGAGCAGTTCCGGTCCGGCATTGACTGGAATGAGGACAATTATTATACCTATCAGAATGTTTACAACAGTTTTGCCTACTTTAAAAAATACGGGGATTTTCTGGTGGATTTGTATCTGTTCGGTTACGGCTCCCTCCTGTTGGAAAAGCTGAATCAGTTCCACGAGGAGGTCGCAGGCACCATGCCGAACAGCTCGATTGAGCGGTACAAGCTTTATATGTATATGGGCGCCCTGTTTAACACGGCGATTATATGGATACAGAACGGTGCGAAGGAGAGCATTGAGGATATCACGGATATCTTCTGCAGGACATGCGGTGTCCCTGTTTTCAATACGCCCCATGTATCCATCGGTGATTCCATCAACGATTTCTGAGAATCGGCAAAGAGAGAAATGGCTGAAAAAACCTTGAATCCACTATGTCTTCAGTCTATAATGATGATACAGTTTCGTCTAAGGAGCTGATGGAAAGGAAAGAATAGTATGATACCAAAGGACCCGGTAATGCTGCTCAGTTTTGTAAATATGAAGCTGCGGGATTTTTATCAGGATGTGGACGAGCTGTGCAGACAGCTCGATATTGACAGAAAAGAACTGGAAGAAAAACTGGCGGGGATAGATTATCATTATGACAGAGAAACCAACCAATTTGTTTGAAACTGGCAGCCGGTGCCGGATTTGTACCGGCTGTGGGAAATGCTTTGGAAAAAAGAAGATGGATGCGGTCAGCGCTTTTTGCGGTGGACCGGCAGAGGGAACAGAA
>CAMWUP010000400.1 GCA_947177465.1 uncultured Lachnospiraceae bacterium | reverse complement strand
CACCATAGCTTTCCGCCAATTCCGCGCCCTTTTCCTCGCCAAGCACAAAACACGCCGTTGAAAGTGCATCGCTTAAAATACCGCTGTCACACAAAATTGTAACACTTCTCACACCGCTGTCCGCCGGATATCCCGTCGCCGGATTCAGTATGTGATGGTAGCGAACACCGTCCACCTCCACGTACCGCTCATAATCCCCTGAGGTAGAAACAAAATTTTCGCCCTCAAGATAAAGTATTCCGATAAAGGAAGAAGTGTCCCGCGGGTCCACAATACCTATCTGCCAGGGCGTCCCATCCGGCTTTTTTCCGATGGTCACCACGCTGCCGCCCACGGAAACCACCGCGCCGTAAACTGACTGCTCCTTTAAATACGCCGCAATCCTGTCGCAGGCAATTCCCTTGCCTGCAGAGCCTAAATCAATCGCCATATCCTTTGGCAGCGTGACTGCGCCGTCTGTCAGTGACAGGTTTTCGTAGCCTGTGTGCGAAAGAGCAAGCATAATTTGTTCATGGGACGGTATTATAACAGGCTGCTGTTCGTCAAAGAAAGTGCTTTCTGCTGCCCGGGCATCTATATTCCAGAGTGCCGCCACAGGGCGGATTGTAATATCAAAAGCGCCGCCGCTGTCCTCTGACAACTTCATCAAAATTTCCAATTCATGATACAGCCTGTCGGACACCAAAGTGCAGGCGCCGCTGCCCGCCGCTGCATTGATGTTCGCCACCTCAGAAGCTGCCATTCTCCATGACAGCTCATCCTGCTCCAGTTCTATGATGATATCCCTCACTTCAGGGGTCAAATCGCCATCCTTAGAATAAATCGTCTGATTGGTTACTGTTCCCATGGCAATGTCAGTCATGGAATATCTTTCCACCTTGCCGCAGCCGGCAAAAAGTAATAGCCCGCCGCCTAACAAGAAAGCTGTCAAAAAATTTTTCGGTTTTCTCTTCATTTCCATAATTCCTTTTGCTATACTGAGACTATGCATAAACACTGCATACATATCTACAAATGGCTATCTGTAAATTATATGCCTGCAAAAAGTATAGCAAAAAAAGCAACGGATTACTATAAGGAAATTGGAACATGAAAGATATCGCATCTGATAAAAGGAAGAGAAAAGAAGACCGTGGCAATATTATACCACAGAACGGATGCCGCCCTGCCCGGGAAAAACGCCCGCAGCGCACTTTATACAGACGGGCACTGCTTCTGTCAGCTCTCATTCTGATTTTTTGTCTGCTCGCCTGCCTGACAATCCATTTTCGCCTGAAAGAGCCTGCTGACGGACTGACAGCATACATCTATCAGAACGGACAGCTTATTGAAACCATAGATTTGCACACAGTCACGATACCTTACACCTTTACCGTGCCTGCACCTGACGGCGGCAGCAACACCGTGGAGGTACGCCCTGATGCCATTGGCATTATCGATGCGGACTGCCCGGATAAGCTCTGCGTTTCTACAGGCTTTGTCAATTCCACTCTGCTGCCCATTGTCTGTCTGCCGCACCGCCTTGTAATACAACTGGAAAATGATAATCAGTTGCAGCCGGATGTTATCAGTTATTAAAAGGAGTTCATACATGCAGCTAAAAAGACTTACTACACTATCCATTTTTACGGTAGTTGCACTGACTATTTTTATATTGGAAAGTGCAATACCAAACCCTGTCCCCATTCCGGGCATAAAGCTTGGGCTGTCCAATATTGTAACCTTAATTTTACTGCTCAATTTTACGCCCGCAGACGCTTTTATCGTGCTGCTCGCGCGCATTTTTCTTTCCGCCTTTTTTGCCGGACAAGCGGTCAGCCTGATTTACAGTCTGTGCGGTGGTCTTTTTTGTTTTGCCATTATGTGCCTTCTAAACTGCTTTTTGAATGGACATTTTGTCTTTATCACCAGCATTTTCGGCGCCCTGCTTCACAATGCCGGACAACTTAGCGCTGCTTTTCTGATAACCCGCAATGTTGGCGTTTTCGCGTACCTTCCTTTTTTAATTCTCAGTGGAACCATAACAGGACTTTTCACCGGTCTCTGCGCCCATTACGCCCAGAAATACCTGCTGCCGCATATTCCGCGGCAGTGATAGATTTTCTTTTCAGGTTTCGCTCTTACACAGATATCTGTAAAAAGCCTCACAGCCTTCCCGCACATCCGCATATGTCACATCAAAGTTTCCCGTGTACCACGGGTCGGCTATCGCACGCGGCATATCTGTAAAGTCCAAAAGCTTATATATCTTCCCTTCTTTGTCCTGCCCCACTATCCGAAGCATATTTCTGATATTGGCATCGTCCATGCCAATCAGATAGTCATATTTATCATAATCCGCCCTTGTCATCTGCACCGCCCTGTGCCCCGTACAGGGAATGCCTTCCTCCCTCAGTTTGGAAACCGTGCCATAATGGATACCATTTCCAATCTCCTCCGTACTGGTCGCCGCGGAAGAAATGTAAAAATCGGCAGATTTATTTTCCCTTGCTACAATTTGTTTCATGACGAACTCCGCCATGGGAGAACGACAGATGTTGCCGTGGCAAACGAATAAAATTTTTATCATATCTTTTATATCCCTTCATAAGCCTTCAAACCTTGATATTTCAA
>CAMWUP010000399.1 GCA_947177465.1 uncultured Lachnospiraceae bacterium | reverse complement strand
TCTTTCCATTGAACGAATGTGTGTATCTCATAAAAACCTCTCCTTATTTTGCAACGGACCTTTATTAACGATACCACATTCAGTGGATAGTTTCCAGCTCTTTACCCATCTTTTGAAAAAGAACGCTACTCTTCCCCCAACTGCAGCCGCAGTTTTTTATAGACATAGAAAAACGCCGGAATCAGAAAGGCATCCGCAAAAATCCATGCAATAGGGCTTCCCAGCGCCGCAGCCGGAAAACCGAAAACCGGCACTAGTACAAAACCGGCCAATGCACGGGCAACCATCTCCAATACGCCCGCCAGAATGGCAAAGGTGGGGAAGCCAATGCCCTGTATCATAAAACGAATAATATTTACCAGCGCAAGCGGAAAGTAGAATGCTGTGGTAATAATGAGAAAGAGCCTTACATCCTTTACAATCTGCGACACCAACGCAGTGTCCTCCGCTTCCACAAAAAGCTTTCCAAGAGGCGCCCCAAAGAAAAAGGCAATCAAAAATCCGATTACCGCATACACAGCGCCCAGCTTGATGCAATCGTACAGACCTTCCTTTACCCGCCGGAGCTTTCTCGCTCCCACATTCTGTCCGCCGTAGGTCGCCATGGTGGAGCCCATTGCATCAAAAGGACAGGCAAGGAAAGCGCCGATTTTGTTTGCCGCCGTAACGGATGCGACAGCCACAGAGCCAAGCCCGTTTACGGCAGTCTGCAATACGACGCTGCCGATTGCCGTAATGGAATACTGAAGCCCCATGGGGATTCCCATGCTGCAGAGACTTCCCATCAAATGTAATTCCGGCTTCCACTCTTCCTTCTTTATCCTCAGAATTTCAAACTTCTTTATCATATATACCAGACACAAAACGCCTGAAAGCCCCTGTGAAATCACAGTAGCCCATGCCGCACCCTCAACCCCCATTTTAAAGTGCACAATAAAGAGAAGGTCCAGTCCTATATTTACCAGCGAAGAAAACACCAGAAAAAACACCGGTGTCCTGCTGTCTCCCAGCGCTCTGATAATGCCGGAAAGTATATTGTATAAAAATACAGTCGGTATTCCGATAAAAATCACCACAATATACGCATAGGCGTCATCGATTATGTCCGAAGGCGTATCCATGAGCCGCAGAATGACAGGACACAGTGCCACCGTAAGCGCAGTCATGACAGCCGAAAAAGCCGCTCCCAGCCACACACTGTTGGCAACAAACTTTCTCAGGCCGACAAAATCTCCTGCACCGAATTTGTGGGCTATCGGGATGGAAAACCCGACACAGATGCCCATGCAGAAGCCAATCACCAAAAAATTAATGGAGCCGGTTGAGCCTACCGCTGCCAGCGGATTCACTCCAAGGTATCTTCCCACAATCAACGTATCTATCAGATTGTAAAACTGCTGAAATAAATATCCGAAAAGTAAGGGAACTGCAAAGCCCAATATCAGCTTCATCGGCTTTCCCTGCGTCATATCCTTCGTCATAGCACACCGCGCCTCCTTTTATATGCCCGATATACTATATAGCAGTTTTCAGAGAAATGCAATGGTTTTTTATTTCCTTTTATTTGTGCTAAATTTACACGGTTATATGCCGCATATCCCGCAGACACATCTATACGACGGTCCGCCGCCCGCTAAAACGGCGAATCCCGCCAAGCGCAAGGAAGAGCAGCAAAACCGAGGCAGCTATGGTAATCCACGGATTCTGGACAAATCCGGCTATCAGATAACCGGCAAAGCATACCGCAGCCACTAAAGTCGCATAGGGAAGCTGGGTTTCCACATGCTTCAAATGCTCACACTGTGCTCCGGTGGATGCCAGAATGGTAGTGTCGGAAACAGGGGAGCAATGGTCCCCGTATACAGAGCCTGCAAGCGTAGCCCCCAAAGCAGGAATCAATACAGCGGCGCCTTCGGCTCCCACACACATCATGGATACAATGGGAAGCAGAATTCCGAAAGTCCCCCATGCCGTTCCCATGGAGAAGGACAAAAACGCTGCAACCGCAAACACAATGGCAGGCAGAAAACTGAGCGAAAGGTTGGCAGTCGTCACAAAATTACTGACAAACCTTCCGGTTCCAATCAACTCCCTGCATACTCCGCCAAGAGCCCATGCCAGTATCAGAATCATCAGCGCCGGAATCATGGTTTTGATGCCGTCAATTACCCCTGTCATAAATTCCCGCAGGCTCATAAGCTTTCGCGGTATGTACAAAATCATCGCTGCCAACAGTGCAGCAAAGGTGCCGAGCGTAAGGCCTGCCGTCGGATTTTCACCAATAGCCTCCGCAAAAGAGCGTCCGTCAAAATAGCCGCCCACATACGCCATTCCCAAAATCGAACAAACAATCAAGGTCAGAATCGGTACCACCAAATCCGGCACTTTTCCCCTTTTTACTGCCTCTCCCTCCTTTTGCACCTTTAATTCCTGTGTATGTTTGTTTTCCTCCGCTTTTTTCATGGGACCAAAATCAAAGTCCGTTACACTTAGGAAAAATACCATAACAATCGTCAGAATTGCATACAAATTATAAGGAATCGTCCGAATAAACGCATGCAGTCCGCCTGCCTCTTCCACTTCCGATGCCACCGCTACCGCCCAACTGGAAATCGGCGCGATGA
>CAMWUP010000398.1 GCA_947177465.1 uncultured Lachnospiraceae bacterium | reverse complement strand
ATGAAGTAGGCCTGCAGATGGATAAGGGATTGGAAGAAACAGATATAGAAGGGAGATATAACTATGGGAATGTTTACTGCTTTTAATATTAACGCTTCCGGTCTGACCGCGCAGCGTTACAGAATGGACATTATTTCGGAGAACGTTGCAAATGCCAACACCACCAGAACAGAGGATGGCACCCCCTACAGGAGAAAGGTCGTTACCTTTGAGGAAAAAGGTGCGGGCACTTCTTTCGGCAGCGTATTTAACACTGCCAGAAACCGCTATACCGGAAGTGGTGTAAAGGTAAGCGCAGTGCATGAGGATACATGGACCGAGATGAAGATGGTATATGACCCCTCCCATCCGGATGCAGATGAAAACGGATATGTGACATATCCCAATGTTAATATCATTACGGAGATGACAAATTTAATCGATGCCAGCCGCGCTTACGAGGCGAACTCTACAGCTTTCACTGCCAGCAAATCTATGGCAATGCAGGGACTGCAGGTAGGAGAGTCATAAGGACTGACCTCGATATTTTTCATGTATAAAACCGCCGCATAAGGGCGGAATATTAAGAAAAGTACTTTTGGGAGGATATATGGATATTTCAATAACACCGGCAGGTATGGGCGCCGAGAGCGTGGTGCAGAATGCAAAGAGCATCGGACTGAACTCTTCCTACGGAATGGTAGGAAGGGTAAAAGCGGAGGATAGCCTGTCGGCAGACGGGACTATGTTTGAAGCGCTCCTGAATACGGCAATCAGCAATATCAACACTACAAACAGTTACCTTTCTGATGCAGAGAACGAGAAAATAAAGTTTGCGCTCGGTGAGACGGAAAACACGCATGATTTGACCATAGCCATGCAGAAAGCTTCTACGGCGCTGCAGTATACTGTTGCTATCAGGGACAGACTGCTGGAGGCTTACAAAGAAATTATGAATATGCAGATTTAAGGAGACATCCTGAAATCTTGCGGCTTAAGGAGAAAGAATCATGCCGGATAAAATCAAAGAAATTTTGGATAAGGTCTTGGCGTGGTGGAACAAATTCACTACGAAGCAAAAGACGATTATTATCGGTATTACTGCAGTGGTGGTTTTTACCTTTGCGATATTGATACATGCGTTTACAAAACCGCAGTACATACAATGGCAGCAGTGCTCGACAACTGCAGAGTCTGCGGAGATTGTAGCGATTTTGGAAAGCAACAACGTGTTATATCAGGTGTCTAATGATGGTCTGAGCATCAAAGTAAAATCGTCACAGGTGTCTATCGCCAATCTGGCTCTTGGCGCAGCGGGATATGTACCTGACGATTATTCCTTCAAGGATGCGATGTCAGGCGGATTTTCCACGACACAGGCAACTATGGACAGACAGTGGCTGCGTTACATGGAGGGGAAGCTGGCAAAGGATATTGCCGCGATGGATTCCGTGAAAAGCGCGGTTGTTACGCTGAACATTCCCCAGAATACAGGGACCTTGATAGATTCAGAGGAGGAAGCTTCCGCCTGGATTCAGTTGACGCTTCAGGATAGATTTACATCCGAACAGGCGGCAACTGTGGCGCGTGCCGTTGCAACAGGCTTGGGAAACAGGTCCACGGCAAACATCACAATTGTGGATAACAATGCCAATCTATTATTTTCCGGCGAGGAGGATTACTCGACGGCGGGCGTTGCCAACAATATGATGGAGCTGCGTGCACAGGCAGAGACAAAGGTGGGAGCGGACGTCAAGAGAGTACTGGTTGGCTCCCAGCAGTTCGATATGATAGAGGTGGCATGTCGGCTGCAGATTGATTTTGCAGAGTACCAGCGTACCATACATGAATATTATACCAATGCCGGCAGGGATGAGGGACTGCTTGCACACCGGGAAACCTACGAGGATGAAAATACCGGCGGCAGCGGTGGACTTCCGGGGACGGATTCTAACGATGAACTAACCTATCAGTTTCAGAGTGGCACAAGCTCGGAAAGTTCATCCAGCCAGACACTGGAGGATTTCCTGCCCAATGAGTTGATTAGTGTGGAGAATCTGCCGCCCGGCATTATCAATTACAGCGGTTCGTCCCTTGCTCTGACGGCGATTACCTACCGCACCCTGCGGGAGGAGGATGCCAGAAACAGAGGACTTTTGGATGGTATCTCATGGGATGAGTATAAAGCGACTCACAGCGAAGATACCAAGCTTGAGGTTGACGAAGATTTTTACAATATCGTCTCCAATGCGACGGGCATTCCTGCAGAAAGCATTACCATACTGGCTTACGAGCGCCCGCAGTTTATTGACAGAGAGGGCCTGGCAGTCAGTGCGACCGATATACTGTCCATCGTACTTATTATAATCATTTTGGCGCTGCTTGCGTTTGTGGTTATCAGAAGTATGGCAGGCAGAAAAGAAGCCGAGCAGGAAGAGGAGCTTTCCGTGGAGAACCTGCTTCAGTCTACGCCTGAACAGAGTCTTGAGGATATTGAAGTGGAGTCTAAGTCTGAGACCAGAAAGATGATAGAGAAGTTCGTGGACGAGAATCCGGAAGCAGTTGCAAATCTTTTGCGCAACTGGCTGAATGAGGATTGGGGATAACTTTAGAGATGATGCGGAAAGCATGAAAGAAAGGGATGGTGTCTGACATGGCAAGCT
>CAMWUP010000397.1 GCA_947177465.1 uncultured Lachnospiraceae bacterium | reverse complement strand
GTATATTGTTTCATTCCGATTCTCCCTTCCGGATTATTTCTACTTCATCAATTTTTTCAAGGTGTCTAAAAGCTCCTCCACCGTCTCTTCCTTTCCTTCCCTGATATCCCGTATCACACAGGTCTTTATATGGTTTGCCAGAAGCACTTTATTAAAACTGTTTAACGCTGCGTTGACCGCCGCTACCTGCACCAGAATATCCGTACAGTACGCTTCCTTCTCTACCATGCCCTTAATGCCCCGTATCTGTCCTTCGATGCGGTTCAGCCGATGAAGCATATCCTTATATTCCTTGTCAGAGCGCTCCTTTGTCCTATGGCAGCAGTCTTTACAACCCTGTTCCTGTCCTTCGATATTGTTTTCTGTCATATGTTTTCCTTTCCGTATCATATACAGTTTTCCCTTATTGGAATCATTTATTGTGGTTTGACTTCCTATTTTCTCTTTACTACGAATTATATACCCCCACGGGGTATATTGCAAGTGTTTTTTTCTTGAAAATAAACTCCCTTTTGGAAGCTATGAGGGAAGTTGCTGCATGGATATATAAATTCCCCGTAAAAACACAGGAGACAGATTTTGATTTTATCTGTCTCCCGCACTGATACCTATTCGTATAGTGGAACTTTCCCTCCGTATTTATTCACTGCATTTCCTGATTTCGATATAGATTCATTCTGTTTACTATGATTTCAGCAGCCGCTTCTGCACTTTTCTGTCCTGCAAAATAGGCAGCCGCCTCTTCATGCAGAATATTTAAAATATCCTTGTTCTCTCTTTTCACAACGCGGGCGCCGTCTATCAGTCTCCTCACAGCTTCTATTTCCTCCTCTGAGGCAGCATAAACAGAAATCGTCTCACCCTTATATTCGTATGTGCTGCGGGGAATTTCCATATCATTGCCGTCATAATCCACCGTCATCCACCTTTCCGCCGCCTGTACGAATTGCTCTTCAAGCTGCGGTTTTAACGTGGAAAAAGACCAAATACATGCCCTCTCTCCCTCTGCACATTCTACAAGGAAGCGCCATGCCGCCTCCTTATGCCTGCTTTCCGTACAAATCCCCATACTGTTTGCCATAACCAACACAACACCATTTCCTTCCACATCAGGATAACCCGTACAGGCAAAGCCTTCTCCCCAAAGCATTCTGTAATACGTGTAATTTAATACTTCACGGATACTCCCTGTTTCAAACAATACCTTATTTTCCTTGTACAAATCCTCATCCGTATTGAAAATCGCTTCTTGGGGCATTTTTCCTGCCAAAACCAGGTATTCCGCAATCTTATCAACGCGCAATTCTTCCCCGTTCTGCCACGCCTGATAGCTGTCACTAAAAAACAACATCTCTAACAGCCATTCCCTGCCCACACTGTCTGGATACAGCTTTGGGGATTCCTCCGAAAAGCGCAGCATATCCCGTATTTCCAGCCTTCCCTCCTCATTCAGCCATTGTTCTTTCGTTGAGAGTACATCCAGCATAAAATTACACGGCAGCATATAACATTTTCCTTCACTCAAAATCGCCCTGTATACCGATTCTACCATTTCAATATCAATTCCCTCTCTCTCCATAAAAGGCTGCAAATCTTCTAATATGCCTTTTCTGCCCAGTTCCACATAATCCATATATTCCGGATTAATTGCTATGATATCCGGCGCATTACCTGCCAGAATGTCCTGATATAAAAGGTTGAGTGCAAGCTCTTCATCCCGCTCACCATAATCGGTTATCTCCAACAGGTATTGTGGGTATTTCCTGTTAAAATCAGCCGCCATTCCATTTAGAAAATCCGTTTTTCCGATACACACAAGCTTGAGATATTCTTTCTCCTCACACTCCCCCTCATTACTCCACATTGCAGAGCTTACATTGTCATTTTCACGAAACAGACATCCCAATTCTCCCTTCCGCGTATAAAACATAAGATAAATATCCGGTCCATTTATGCCATATGCCGACCAGTCCCAAATTTTCTCTTCTTTTCCATCAGATATCCAGTAACGGTACAAGCCTGCATCTCTTCGCACCAGAAAGCTGTCTTCTGTTTCACTGCAGAATTCCAGACTGATAGTGTCTGAGGCAACACCGGACAGCAGTTTTTCCTTTCCTGTCTCTTTTTCCTGAAGGTATACCTGTTGCCGCCCTTCATTGTCGTTTTTTACTATTAGGATATCCCCATTTTTCAGACAGGTCAATTGATAGCTGTATGGCTGGTCAAATACCTCTTTTGACAGAATATTTCCTTCCGCATCCAGATACCAAAGAGCAAAATCTGAATATAGCAGAAGATTCCCTTTCCAATCCCGCTGTAAACGCCATGTATTTCCATAATCTGCATCACCACAATAGAAATCATCAACATTTGCCAGTATCTTTTGATTTCCATAAAAATCTGTCTCCAGTAAGAACGTATCCGCTTCCCCGTCCTCGACCCGAAGTGTTACAAGATAAGCTGACTTTTCCCCCTTCGGATAAAAAGTCAGCACGGCTTCTTCCCACAAATTCGCACAATAAAATGGTTTCAGTTCACAGTTCTGTCCATCTCCCGCATAGCACAAATATTCTTTTGTCCCATCTTCTTCAAGGTAGGCAAGAATCATATTACCGCCCGCCCCGCAGAAACGGCTGATTTTC
>CAMWUP010000396.1 GCA_947177465.1 uncultured Lachnospiraceae bacterium | reverse complement strand
CGCCCATGGATTCCAGTGCAAATACCGCAGAAGCAGCTTCGGACGCAGTGGCCTTTAAATCTATGGAGAAGTTAGCGTTTGCAGAAAACGACGCCGTCTTTGACGCAGCAGGCTGTTATGTACTGCCGGGGCTGACGGATATCCACTTCCACGGCTGCGACGGCTGCGACTTCTGTGACGGCACATCGGAAGCGTTTGACGCCATTGCTTCCTTTGCCCTGTCCCATGGCGTCACTTCCATCTGTCCTGCCACCATGACGCTTCCCGAAGCTGATTTATCCCGCATCTGCGAAAATGCAGCGGACTACAGAAAGGCGCAGCTTTGCGGTAATGCTGCACAGCAAACTGCCGATTTAATTGGCATCCATATGGAAGGACCTTTTATCAACGCACATAAAAAAGGCGCGCAGAACGACGCGCATATTTTACAACCTGATGCTGCTTTGCTCCGCCGCCTGCAAAAAAAGGCGGACGGTCTTATCCGGCTGGTTTCTCTTGCGCCGGAGCTTTCCGGCGCAGTTTCCTGTATTGAAGCGTGTCGTGAGGAATTCCGCTTTTCTGTCGCCCATACCGAAGCGGACTATGATACGGCAATGGCGGCTTTTTCTGCCGGAGCTGACCATGTAACGCATCTTTTTAACGCCATGCCGCCTTTTACTCATCGGGCGCCCGGCGTTATCGGCGCCGCCTTTGATACACCTTCCTGCTTTGCAGAGCTTATCTGTGACGGCGTACACATCACTCCCTGCGCCGTGCGGACAGCCTTCCGGCTTTTCGGTGAAGAGCGTATGGTGCTAATCAGCGACAGTATGGAAGCGACGGGAAAACCTGATGGACATTACCGGCTGGGCGGTCTTACTGTTTTCGTTTCCGGTAACCGTGCCGTGCTCACAGACGGTACGCTTGCCGGAAGCGTGACGCCGCTTTATAACTGTATGCTTACGGCCGTTTCCATGGGGATTCCGCTGGAAAGCGCTGTGCGTGCCGCAACCATAAATCCCTGCCGCTCCATCGGTATGGATAAGCTCTATGGCAGCATAGCTGTAGGCAAAAAGGCTCATTTTCTTATTCTAAACCGCCAGGACCTTTCTATAACATCCGTTATCAAGGACGGGCTTTGCCTGAAAGCACCGCATCCAGAAGAAACGCCAGCGGATAGCAGGCATTCTTTGCCTCCTCAACGGTGTTGTTCTCGTCACCCAGCTCAATAAGCAGGGTACGTCCTCTTAGGTGCATGTTGTAGCGATACTGTTTGATATATATATTTCTGGTAAGCCCGGGATAATACTGTCCGGCTGCCACCTGCATCTGAAAGGAAAACGCAAGATTTTCCGCCAGATTCGGATTGTAAAGATAATCAATATCACCCGTTTTTTTACTGCGCGATATCCCGTTAAAGAACATAAACCGCGCTGTCCTTCTTCCGTCTATATCCACCACCATATTGCGGCTTGCATTTCCCGCATCACGATGCAAATCGATTACCACCTGAATGGACGGGTACTGCGCCAAAAGTGCCTCCAGCGCTGGCAGTGACTTGGCGTAGGCGCTGTCCCTCACAGTATCAAACTCCTCCGTATAATGTAAAACTGTATAGCCGTATTCCTCTGTCAAAAGCTGTGTCAGAAAATCTCCGACACCGACTATCGTGTCCGCACTGTTTCCCGGCTCTGAATCGATAAAGCTTTCTTTCGAGTGCGTATGGTAAATCAGAATCTGCGGTCCCTCTCCCGTCTTTTCGATGGTAACATCCCTGCCCATCAGACTCTCCAGATTAAACAAATCGCTGCCGCCCTGCGCCGTGCTGTCAATCGTATAAAACGTAGATAACAGCGTGGAATATTCTGTCAGCGCATTCCAGTCATACTCCACTACCTTTTGCGGTACTGCAAAATGGTATGCTCGGTTTTCCTGCGCCAACAGCTCCTCCAAAGTAAGAGCCTCCGACTGCAATGCCTCCTCCAGCGATTCTCCCGAAGCCGATACCGGTTCCTCCGGCATCTCCCTGTCAGCCCTGCTTCCTTCTTCGCCATCCCCCGATATAATATGTAACGTAATTTCTTCCTCAGCAGAGGTCTCACTTTGCGGTACAGTCGGCTCCTCCACTTTTTCACGGTTATAATAGCAGAGCGGCATCAGGCTCATCAGCCCATTGCTGATTGCCACCATCGGTCCTTCTCCCCCGTCTGCAGAATATGTAAAAAGCGGCAGAAAAAATTTCTGGCTTCCCATGCCGCATGTATATAGCAATAAAATAAAGAGCAGTGCCACAGAGGATATTACGCGCCTCAGTCCGCCCCCATAATCTTTTAAATACCGCAAAATATCACCTCTTTTGTAATATATGCCTCCCCCGCTTTCTCTATACCAAATCTTCTCCCTCATGCTTCTATGCCAGTTCCAGCGCAATATTGATGCCCTCTGACACCGTATAGCTTACTCTCTTGACCACTGCATCGATATCCTTGCTGGTAACATACATATTGTGAAGCTCCGATAAAGCATTCCGGCTGTTTTCCATATAGCATCGTCTGTCCGCCTCATCTGCATCTCCTAACAGCTTTTCCAGCGCATCACTCACAATCGTCGCAGCATCCACTACCGTAGGAACCCCTATGGCAATCACAGGAACTCCCATATTTTCTTTTGTCAGAGC
>CAMWUP010000395.1 GCA_947177465.1 uncultured Lachnospiraceae bacterium | reverse complement strand
CGCCAGGCAGAGTGAGACGCGCATTCGATAAAAATTCGTTGTCCTTGTTTGTGACGTCCAGAATTTCCCACTCACCTCCAATTCTTACCTTATTCCATGCATGTGACAAATTGCCCTCCAGCGTGCCGGTCACCACCACACATTCCAGTCCCGCAGCATCCGCCAGAATCTTAAATGCTCCCGCATAGCCTGCACAAACGCATCTGCCATTGATTAAAGCGCCGTAAGCAGTAAAGGAATCATTAAATTCACTGTCCACATACCTGTAATTATGCTGCTCCGCATTGTCAAGCGCCGCATTGTCATATTCGCAGGTATCGCAGAGATACTGGTTGATAGCAAGCTCCTTCTCCAGTTCTGTCATACCGGGTCTGATAATCATTGAAATAATCTGCAGGGTCTTTTCCTTGATTTCCTCCTGCTTTGCTGCATTGTTCTCTGCCGAATCGTCATATACCACCTTCACGGCAGTACCGTCCAGATTGGTCCTATAACCGCTGATTCCCAGTATTAAGGGATTCTGATAATATGCCTCCAAAAGAGAGTCTGACAGAATATCCGGATCGGCCGCTTCCGGAAACGCCGAAACATCTATAACCTCCACACCGGAAAGCATATTGATGGCAAGGTATTCCGAGAGCGCACTGTTTGCCGTGACAGCAAAATCCACCTGTCTGATTCTGGCAGAAACCTTTTCACTCGCTTCAAACGTCACATCGCGGCTTAACACAATATCACCGGCACGCTTCCTGAGCATATCTTCTCTTTCCTCAATATACTTTAAATCCGCCTCCAGTCTGCTCTCGTCATAATCCACGATTTCTGCCACATCCTCAAAGGGCGTTCCCTCAATCCGGTAAGGTATCTTCAGCACCTTGACATTTCTGCCCTCCAAAAACTCACCGTTTTCATCGGTATAAATATATCTGTCCTCGATTACCATCGCTCTTTCCGTGTCATAATCAATCAGCTTCATTGCCGTTGTTCCGTCCGCCATGGTGACATAACCGTAGGGTGCTGCATCTTCTATTTTTTCATAACCGTTGCTGCTGTAACCGTTTGCCTTCCAGGTATTCCATGCAATTGTCACCGGCACATTCTTCTGTATATCCAGAATGTCCACAAAATTGCTCATCATGGAAGTCCCCTCGCTATTTACTGCAACCACGCAGAAAACAGGTCTTTTCTCCGTCTGGTAAACAGCCGTCGGCTCCTCTCCGTACTCCGCAATGCGGCTCTCCCTGCGCGACTCGTCATACCAGTCTTCCTGTGCAACAATGTAATTGGAAAACAGCCTGTTTAAGATAATGGAGCCGTATTCGGGCGCTTCCGATGTCCACTCTGCATCCGTTGTTACTGCCAGTGCGCTCATAATGCCATTGTAGCCATATTCTTCGCTGTAATCCATACGGCAGATAAAATATTCCTCTGCCCCTTCTACCTTCGTCCAGGCAAAATGTACTCTTCCATCATCCGTATACGAGCAGGTAAATGCCGGCGTCTCTAAAATCTCGCCTGCAAACGATACAATCTGCACCTGCGGCGTCTCCAGCTTTTCCCCTGTCTCTAAATTAATATAGGAAGCAAGATACATGGTACCCAGATTTCCCCAGTCAGTACCGGAATCCTTGGGAAAAAACTTAATATCATCATGTTCATACTTTCTTACTACATCCGTCCTGAGCCCGCTTATGACAATCTGCCCTACGGGATAATTGGTTGGCGAAAGTACAATGGTACTATTTTCCTCATCATATGTCCATGCGCTCGGTCCGATTTCGTGCTTAAGCTCCGGGTCTGCATAAAGATTGAGGATTTCCGTCCAATATTCGATATCCAGCTTGTCTACGTCAAAGCCTACAGGAATCACAATGTCGCTGTTTCTCGTAAGGTCTGTGATAGCCGGTCCGTAAGTATAACCATAAGGCGACTTACCGCCCTCATATTTTTCCCGTGTCATTTCCGCGAGGTATGTGCTTGTGACATAAGAAGCGTCCCCAAACACCGCATCCTCCTGCGTCTGTACAGAATCCTGCGCATCGTCTTCCCGCCCTGTTCCGCCAGTCGGCTCTCCCGCGCCAAAGTGACTTCCATCCGTATTTTCTCCTGCCCCTGCATTTCCGCCTTCTGTGAAGCTTTCTCCACCCGTTGTTTTAACGCCCGCTCTTCCGGCAAGCATACCGCCGCCGAAAACGCCGGCAGCAAGCACAAGACAAAGCAGGATGGGAAGCAGCGCGCCTCCTTTTTTCTTCTTCTGCAAAACAAGCAAAAACAAATTATTCTCTATTTTCATTCACACTTCCTCCATTTTGAATCAAAACCCTTACGTTTTCCCGAAACGTTTCCAAATCCTCCGTTTCCTTTCTGACGACAATATATCCGGTTTCACCGGCAAACACCGCTATACAGACCCTGTCTTTCTCCACAAATTTCACCTGTACGCCTTCCAGGTCTTCTTCCCATACATTCTCCTGCAGAAATTCAACCGGCAGTACCGCCGTCTGCTGCACTACAATTTCTTCTTCCTTTTCCGGCGTATCCACGGCGCTTCCCAAATAGGGCTGAAGCGGTTCCTGGGAACCCTTTTCCGGCGCTTTCCTCCACAGTGGAAAACTCAGTACGGCAACCGCAACAGCCGCCGCTGCCACAGCCGGTAG
>CAMWUP010000394.1 GCA_947177465.1 uncultured Lachnospiraceae bacterium | reverse complement strand
TCCTAATATTTTTTCAGAAAGGAGCAATGCCCATGGAACACAATACATATTCAGCCATCACTCCGGAAATCGTAAAACTCGCCAGACTCTCTGAGGAGGCCGGTATCATAGATTCCGAATTATTTACCAAATACGAGGTGAAACGCGGTCTGCGTGATTTAAACGGCAAAGGCGTACTGGCCGGTCTGACGCATATTTCCGACGTGCGCGCCAAGGAAATCATAGACGGCGTAGAGGTTCCTGCCCACGGCAAGCTGTTTTACCGCGGCTATGACGTGCAGGATTTGGTAAACGGCTTTACAAATGAAAACCGTTTCGGCTTTGAGGAGATTGCTTATCTGCTCTTATTTTCCAAGCTTCCCGACAGAAAAGAGCTTGCAGACTTTGAGCAGCTCTTAGGCGGATACCGTTCCCTGCCCACCAGCTTCGTGCGGGATATCATTATGAAAGCGCCCAGCAAGGATATGATGAACACGCTTGCGCGAAGCGTGCTCACTCTCTACTCCTACGACGATCGGGCGGATGATACCTCCCTGCCAAATGTCCTCAGGCAGTGCCTGCAGCTTATCAGCCTGTTCCCCATGCTCTCCATCTATGGCTATCAGGCATACAGCCACTATCATGACGGCAACAGCCTGTTTATCCATCAGCCGCTTACAGAGCTGTCCACCGCAGAAAACATTCTGCATATTCTGCGTCCCGACAGTTCCTACACACCTTTAGAGGCGAGGATTCTGGACATTGCCCTTGTGCTGCACATGGAGCATGGCGGCGGTAACAACTCCTCTTTCACCACCCACGTGGTAACCTCTTCCCTGACAGACACCTATTCCACGATTGCGGCAGCAATCGGCTCCTTAAAGGGACCCCGTCACGGCGGCGCCAATATTAAGGTTGTACAGATGTTTGAGGAAATGAAACAAGAAATTCATAACTGGGAGGACGAAGAAGAGGTTTCTGTATACTTAAAGAAGCTGCTCCACAAAGAAGCCTTCGACCATGCCGGCCTGATATACGGCGTTGGACACGCCATTTATTCCAAATCGGATCCCCGCGCCGTGGCGTTTAAAGGCTTTGTCGAAAAGCTTTCTGAGGAAAAAGGACTGCAAAAGGAATTTGCACTCTACTCCATGGTGGAACGCCTTGCTCCCGCTATTATCGCTGAGGAAAGGCAGATGTATAAAGGCGTCAGCATCAATGTGGACTTTTACTCCGGCTTTGTTTATCACATGCTGGGGCTGCCCATGGAACTGTACACCCCCATTTTTGCCATTGCCCGTATCGTGGGCTGGAGCGCGCACAGACTGGAAGAACTCGCCAACAACGGCAAGATTATACGCCCCGCCTACAAGTCCGTCGGCGAAGATAACGACTATGTCGCCATTGACAACCGATAAGAATAAAGAACAACAAAAAAATCTAAGTCAGCGTACTGTGCCGACTTAGATTTTCTTTTTGCTCTTTATACATTTATTCCTAAAAACTGCTTTACTACTGTCTTCATTTCTTCCTTATCGCAGACATGGTCATGCAGTATGGGAGCCGTACGGATTTCTTCCACGGCAGCGGGAACCGGAACCTTGGAAAGCCCTGAAAGCGCATCCGCAAGTGCAAAATCATCCATATCGCTGCTGCCCTCCCCCATTGCGTCCATAACGCTTCTGGTAAACTTATACGGGCTTGCAGTGGAGGCAATCACTGTCTTTGTCATATCCTGTGTGTCCGCTTTATATTTGCCATAGACTGCGGACGCCACCGCAGTGTGGGTATCAATCACATAACCACAGTCCTCATAAAGCTTTTGGATAGCGGCTGCTGTCTCGTCTTCACCGGCATAATTGCCATAAAAATCAGAAAGCGCCTCTCTCATCTGCTGCGTAATCTCATATTTTCCGCCGCTGCTTAAGGCTGCCATAAGCTCTGCCGTTTTCTCCTCATCATTACCTGCTATCCGATAAATGAGACGCTCCAAATTACTGGAAATCAGAATATCCATGGAAGGAGATGACGTCAATACAAATTCCCTGTTCCTGTCATAAGTGCCCGTCGTAAAAAAGTCATACAGCACCTTGTTGTCATTTGACGCACAAATCAGCTTGTTGACAGGAAGTCCCATATTCTTTGCATAGAACGCCGCCAGAATATTACCGAAATTGCCGGTAGGCACCACAACATTGATTTTCTCACCCTCTGTAAGCCTGCCTTCGGCAAGAAGCCTTGCATATGCATATACATAATATACAATCTGCGGCACAAGCCTGCCTATGTTAATCGAATTGGCAGAGGAAAAACGGAAGCCTGCTTTGGCAAGCTCTTTTTCTAAATCCCTGTCACCAAACAGACGCTTCACACCAGTCTGCGCATCGTCAAAATTGCCGGTGATTCCAACCACATATGTATTGCTGCCCTTCTGGGTCACCATCTGCTTTTCCTGAATCGGGCTGACGCCGTTCTTAGGATAAAATACGATTATGCGGGTTCCCTCCACGCCTGCAAAGCCCGCCAGCGCCGCCTTTCCGGTATCTCCGCTTGTCGCAGTCAGAATCACAATCTCGTCCTTCACATGATTTTTCTTTGCGGCAGTCGTCATCAAATGCGGCAAAATGGAAAGCGCCATATCATTACACGCAATCGTCGCACCATGGAACAGCTCCAGAT
>CAMWUP010000393.1 GCA_947177465.1 uncultured Lachnospiraceae bacterium | reverse complement strand
GTCCAATCCTCTTTAACAGGGCAAGCGCATTCTCCCGCGCCTCTGCCTTAATTGCCGCCTTTGTCGTTTCAATAGGCAGCAGTTCTTTTTTGACTTCACTCTTCCTAAAGAGATTGGCAATCCGAATCCCTATATTTTTCCGTTTTGCCCGCCGCAAGTCCCTGCACTGCAGATAAACCGGCGCAAGCATAATATTCTGTATAACCGTCTTGTTGTGAAACAGATTAAAATGCTGGAATACCATCCCCATATGCCTTCGGTGCACATTAATGTCCACACTCATATCGGCAATGTCCACACCGTTGAAAATAATCTGTCCGCCCGTCGGGTCCTCCATACAGTTTAAGCAGCGCAGAAAGGTACTCTTGCCGGAGCCGGACGGTCCGATGACTACGACGATATCGCCTTTTTCAATTGTGATATTGATTCCCTGTAAGACCTTGTTGTCTCCAAAATGCTTTTCCAGATTAATGACGTCTATCACTTTTCCGCAGGCTCCTTTCCATAAGCTTGATTCCCAGACTGATAATCAGTACAAGCAGAATATAAATCACTGCCATCACCAGATACGGCACCATAAACTCATAGCTGTTGCTGCCTATATAATTAAACGCCACGTACAAGTCTGCCGCTCCTACAAAGCTGACTACAGAGGTCTCTTTAATCAATGCAATAAACTCATTGCCCAGCGTTGGCAGAATATTTTTGACTGCCTGTGGAATCACGACTTTCATCATAGTTGTACCAAAGCCCAGTCCCACTGCACGCCCCGCTTCCATCTGACCGGAATCAACGGAAAGAATACCGCCGCGCATAATTTCGGATATGTACGCTCCACTGTTTAAACCGAATACAAGAACGGAAACCGATACGCCCGTCATGCGGACTCCCATAAGCGGCAGCATAACATAATAAAATACCAAAAGCTGCACTACAATGGGCGTGCCACGAAACAATCCCACATAAAAGCTGCAAAAACCGTTCAGCACCCGCGGCAGTGTTTTGTACTTTGGAATCACCCTGACGGTAGCAATCAGCGTGCCAATCAGAATCCCGATAATCAGACCCAGCACTGCAATTAAAAGCGTATTTTTCAAACCCTCCAGCACTCTGACATAGCCGTTCTGTGCAATAAAGCTCTCTATAAACCTGTCTATCTTCTGCGGAAAATTACCCATATTGTTTTCCCTTATTGCATTTTGTTAATCTGCTGCGTGATACATTCTGCCGGTGCAGAATCAATAATCACGTAATCAATATTGCCATTTAACATATCCTGTACGGCAAGTGAACCATTTTTGTAGCCAATTACCTCGACGCCCAGACCTTCAAATTCCCACTCCGCATCCCCTTCGGCATAAAACTGTCCGGTGGTTCCCATCTGCACGCCGACTTTGACACTGCTGCCCTTTTCCTTTAAAATCGCCTCAACGGACGCAGCATCCAGACATACATCAAACTCCGTATCATCAGAAGTTACAATCAGCTTTTGTGATGCAATATAGTAAGAATCAGAAAAGCTGACATGCTCCATCCTGTCCTCTCTTACCGTAAGTCCTGCCATTGCAATGTCGCACTTCTGTTGTCCTACCGACAAGCACACGGCATCAAAATCCATATTCTGAATCACCAGCTCCTTGCCTAAGTATGCTGCAAGCTGCGCTGCAATTTCCATGTCTATGCCGTAATACTTGTCTCCCTCCATGTACTCAAACGGCTCAAACGCCGCATTGGTCGCCACCACAAGCTGGTCCTTGCTCTCATCATAAGCCGCTGAAGTCACTGCAACCGGCGTGCCGTCGCCAAAATAGTGGTTACAAATCTCATCAAAGGTACCATTTTCATTGATTTCCTTGATAAATGCATTAACAGATTCCAAAAGCTCCGGCTGCGTTTTATCTACGCCAAACGCATACTCCTCATTTGTAAGCCAGATTTCAATTACTTTTGCCGTCTTCTTTTCACCGCCGCATCCGGCAAGCGCTGCTGCCATAATGACAGCCATTACTGCTGCTAAAAATTTTTTCATTTTTCCTCCGTTCCGACATGTCTGTATAAAGCATGTACGCCTATTCTGAGCGCTTTTACAGCCCATATTTTCAAATATATGGCATGTTTTTGCGCCTTATGTATATAAATACAGGATACTTGCATAATATATCATTTTGTAGCAGCAAATGCAATATCTAATTAACTTTTTACCGAGATTTTTCGAAAATCATGATAGGATACATTCCCTCCCATAAAAACAGCGCCTCTTCCCTAACAGAAAAAGGCACTGTTTCTCATTGTCATATCCATATTTCAGGTAATAAAGCAGAATCATTTTATTCTTTCTTCCGTGTCAGGAAAATTCCAATGCCTGCACCAATAAGGATTATCAGTGCTGCCCTGACAAACAGCCATTCAAACGAGTGAAATGCCACTCCAAGAACGGCTGTTTCCGGAACACTATAGTTCCAACCCAGATACGGACTTTCTAATTCCAAAAGAATTGCAAAAATTGCTGCTATGACTACGCATAATGAGATAAGAAACCAATGCAGCATTCTTTTTCTAGTGGTTTTTCTCTGTGCAAGCTGCAAATTTATCACCTCCAGTTTTGCGGAAATTGCCTTTAAGTCATCAACTTTCGATTCAATGACATTTTCTCCAAGCAACG
>CAMWUP010000392.1 GCA_947177465.1 uncultured Lachnospiraceae bacterium | reverse complement strand
TAGCCGGACAGCGGCTTTCCAAGCATACCGATAGAACCGCTGTCTAACTTATAAAAGCCCAGCAGCAGCTTGACTATCGTACTCTTGCCGCCGCCGCTCTCTCCTACCAGCGCGGCTGTTGTTCCCCTGTCCACCGTAATATCCACGCCATTTAATACCTTTTCCGTCCCTTCATAGGAAAATACGGCATCTCTCACTGTAATTCCGCAAGTTTCCACAAAAGAAGCCTCTTTGGTATCCGCACTGTCAAGTCTTTGATATTGTGGAGAAACCGGCTGATCCAAAAGCGTAAACACTCTGTCCGCAAGGACAAAGGCATCTATCATGCTCCCCCATGCACTACCGATGTTACTTAAGAAATAGGATACCATGCCCTGCAGACTGAGAATCGCCACCACCGTACCGAAATCCACCAAACCCGCAAAGGACATAAATACGCCAATAAGCAGAACAACAATATTACACAAAAATCCAAATACCCATTCTACCGCCTGCACATCGGACATCCTGCAAAACCGCCTCACAGTCTCCCCTGCCACTTCTGCATTTGTCTCAGAATATCTCTCTGCCATAACCCGCGCGCCTGAAAACATCTTGATGACATCAAGCCCTGCCAGTATATCCGTCAAACGCTCCGTACATGTGGCAAACAGCTTCTGTATCCTGACAGCCATACCGCGAAGCGGCTTTGAAAGAACGATATTTATCCTCACCGACAGGAGGCTCAATCCAAGCACCATAAGTCCGATACGCGGATCCAGCCATAAAATCATGATGATGGCAGCAGTACCGATTATCATGGGATTGATGACACGCTGATGCCCGTTCGCAAGAGAATCCTTGATGTTCTCGACATTAAAGCACAGTTTTTGTATGGAATCTGCTGTATGATGCTCTTCAAAATAGGACATCGGCAGACGAAACAAATGTGTCATCACCCGCAGGCGAAGCCTTTTCATAATCTGGCGGATATGATACATATATGTATAAATAATCAGACACCTCGCCATGCTCGCAGCCAGAACAACGCCTGCCAGCCAAAGAGTGTTATAAAATAAAGCCATATCAGAAGTCGTTACTGCATTTATAATCTTCTGATAGAGCAGTGCGTTCATTACGCTTACAAATATCTCCGTGCCCGGAATCAGCAGCAGGCAGACCCAGTATACACCGGATTTTTCAAAGAGCGACAGATATTTTTTCAGCCCCGCAGCCGTTATTTTGTCCTTATTCATCACTAACCTCCTGCATACATTGCATAAAGCTTCGGATAAACTCTGCCCCGTTCCAGCAATTCCTCATGTGTCCCCATCTCAGCGACTTTCCCATGTTCCATAACCACAATGCAATCCGCGTTTTTTATCGTGGACAGCCGGTGTGCCACCACAAGCGTTGTGCGCCCCTTTGCCAGCTTGTCAATCGCCTTTTGTACATCGCTCTCCGCCTGTACGTCAAGTGCAGAGGTCGCCTCGTCTAAAAGCAGTATGGGTGCATCCTTTAAAATGGCTCTCGCAATAGAGATACGCTGTATCTGCCCGCCTGACAGACGCGTCCCCCGTTCACCGGCCGGCGTATCATACTTTTGCGGCAGTTCGTCTATAAAGCCGGAAGCATTCGCCGCTTCGGCAGCCCGATGAATCTCCTCTTCCCCCGCCCCGGGCCTGCCCATGGCAATATTTTCCCCCACAGACACCGGAAACAAGTAGGCATGCTGGGACACATAGGAAAAACGGGAACGCAGCGCTTCCAGATTCCAATCCGCAAGCTTCACTCCTTCAATCGGATATTTCCCTGCTGCGGCCGGTAAAATCCGCAAAGAAGACGCAGCAGCGTGCTTTTTCCGCCTCCACTCGCACCAACCACCGCCACCGTCTTTCCTCTGGGAACCTGAAAGCTTGTGCCCGCCAGCACGGGAACTCCTTCCTCGTAAAAAAACGACACATCCTTCAATTCTATTGCCGGCGCATCCTCCCTGCCTGCCTCTATGCTTCCTGTCAGTTCAATTGGCGTGTTCAATACCTCAAACACCCTCTCTGCCGCAGCCAGCGCCGTCTTACTGTTAAATACTCTGTTTGCCATATCGTTGATGACTTCCACCATCTTTGGCAGCAAAGAAAAGAATGCCACCAGACCGCCTATGGAAAGCCTTCCCTGCAGGCAGAACCACCCTCCCGCGCCAAGACAGAGTATGGAGGAAAGCGTCCCCGACAAAATCCAAAACGCACGTCCCTTATACTGATTTTGGTCATTGCGGACTGCCATATCCGTCATTTTCTGTACACTTTTATGGTAATCCTCTAAGAGAGTGTCCTGAAGGGAGTAGCTTTTGACCACCTCCATGCCGCCTATCATGTCTGCCGACGCACTGATAATATCTGCAGAGTACTGCATATATGCTTTGGAGCCGGCCTTGAATTTTGTTGTCAGCGAAGCGCCCAGTGGCAGACACAGAACTACAGGGACTATGGAAATCAGAAACAAGGGTGGATTGAGATACAGCAAATATATCAAATAGAAAAAAAGCAGAAACGGATTCCTGATGACAAGAATCAAATCATCCTGTACAAAGCTGCTGACTCTGTTCACATCGTCTGTCAGTCTGGACAGAACATCTCCCGAATGGTTTTTTGCCATAAATTCTGCGGTCATTTTGGTGATGTGGTC
>CAMWUP010000391.1 GCA_947177465.1 uncultured Lachnospiraceae bacterium | reverse complement strand
CATACAAACCTATCCGCGAAAAACCTGCAGACAGGCATATTGCAGCTATGGGCAGGGGCAGCAATATCGCCGCAAGCAGGGAATGCGTAAGCCCCCTGTGCCCAATCAGACTTCTTATGTAATTTTTCTGCTTTCGCGGAAACAGACAACTGATTCCCCTGATGACAGCTTGTCCGGCTGTCACCAAAAGACTAACCAGCGGAATTTTATAACTAATGGTGCTATTACGGTTATCAATATCCGGAAGCAGGCTGCCCAAAACCGCTCCGGCAAGCAACATGCCGGTTTCACCTGCATCCGCTTTCAACACTACCGCTAACGCTGTTCCGGCGGCTATACCGCCCAGCCTGTGTGTTGCTGCCATCATCGCCTGCGTCCTCCCTCGAAAAATGCTTCTGAAGACTTAAAGCAATGATAAGAACAATAGTATATGGTTTTTCCCTTTTGTCTGCGCTTGAATACCCATTGTATCTTACCCCCGCCTTTGGTCTGAAAAGGTATCTGATACCTGTTTTTGCATACCGGACATATGTAACTCTTACTCACGCCGCCGTATCTGTCCTCCATAGCCACCTCCATTTATTCATAAAGCATGTTATATAGCCCTCTTATCCGTGCTTTCATACTCTCCTCTAAGCTGTGCGCCTTTGATGCTTTTGCAGGGCTTGCGCTCTTGCTTACAAGGGATATCATTTTAAGCTGCCCTATCTGCTGCAGCATCTCATCCTTGATTTTGCTTTCCGACATGTCCTCCGCAATATGGCTGTTCTGCCACAACGCTTCCAGCTCCTTTTCTTCAAACGATTCAAAAAGAACATCCTCGTAATCCGCGTTACCATCGCAATCTGATAAGTATTCTCTCCATGATGCATACTCTGGTGCATAGTACTCTGTTTTTATGTCCGTAACATCGCACACTATCTCATTATACAGAGATTCCTTTACTATCTTTTTAATTACGTGCAACTCCTCCTCCGCATCGGGGGCTTCCTCTCCCAATTCAATTTCTCCAGCTTTTACCATAACCAACAAATCATCCAACAACTTTAAACAGTTCATTTTTCTTCTCCCTCCTACATTTTAGACAATCTTCTATATATTCCGGTACCATCTGCATTTTCACAAAAATCCTGTTCTCGCCTTACCCTGCCAATGGGATAGGTTCTTGGGCAACAGGTACATTCCAAATTTACACTATAATCAAATCTGCTCCCCTCTCCTGCAGTTGAATCCCAATCACATCCATCATACCAAATTTGTAGTTTCAACTCTGCACCACACGCAGGGCATACCATACCACCAAACTTACTCATATAAGTCTTCCTCCCAATCCTCTACATCAGCTTCAAATTCAGGGCAACCGGTAGTAGAACAGCCGCTATCAGGAACCATATTACAAGAAGACTTACTGCACCCTAAATTCATACAAGATAAACATGCACACGTATTACAACTCTTATTAATCATTCAAAACCTCCTCTGATATCTTAAAATACTTCAAAACCAGAACAACCAGCATAGCGACAGTCAACAGGCACAATAATCCGCCTGCAGTCAGACCATAGACCTGCGTATTACCGCATACTTCTGCCTTGCCATAAACAAACGCATTGCCATAAACTTGAGCAGCTCCATAGATTTGGGTATTCCCGCAAACCCGTGCATTACCATAGATTTTCGCCGTATCACAGAGCATAGCGTTACCGGAAACTACCGCATTGCCACAGACTTCAACCTTATCGCAGATTTGGACATTACCGCGAATTTTGGCGTTACCATAAACCCGTGCCTCGCCGTAGACTTTTGCCTCCCCATAAATCCATGCTTTTCCATCTTGAGAAAGATTTTCTTCTTTTTCAAGCCAGCCGCCACATTCGCCGGCTTTCACTGCTCCAAAGGAAACCAATGCCCTAATACGACGTACTGTTACCGCGCCATATATTCCTTCTATTGTTTTTGTTTCTCCCGTAAATTCATATTTTTTCATTCCACTCATTCCTCTTCCTGTTTTAAGCCAACAAAAAAGACATACCTTCCGATATGTCCTTCTAAATCAGATTATACTGGCTCTTTTTCAGTAAAACCCTTGTATTTGCAAGCAAACTATGCTATATTTGCCTTAGAAGTGGTACTAGGTTGTACCCCTTGTGATAATAACGAAGAATAACCGCCGCGATTACCAGTCAGGGGCGGTTATTTTTTGTCTTTATGACTTATCTTGTAAACAAGACCTATCAATGCCAATATAAACAGCCCAATCTGTATCAGGCTATCATATGTAACATACTGCATAGGCATCTCCCCCTTTCTCAAGGGGCAACCGTTCCCACGTCATGAATATATCATTTTTTTACTGCTCCTGCAATCAAAAGCGCAATTTTTGTCTCTGCTTCACTTGAATAATCAGACCGCTTTTGTTACAATATAAACGGAATGAGGAACAACCGCCCACAAGGGGTTGACCGATAAGATTAGTTTACAAGACCGCCCTTACTCGCCAAAGTACAAGGGTGGTTTTGCTATGTAGACTTACTTACAAAACGTAAAAACGAATATAAGCAATGCCAAAAGGAAAAGACCAAAGGTCATTAAATCCTTAAAATCAAAATTTTCATTATTCTGATTTTTCATAAGCATCACCCCCATTCTTTATAGAATGGAGTCAACACAC
>CAMWUP010000390.1 GCA_947177465.1 uncultured Lachnospiraceae bacterium | reverse complement strand
CGCACCAGCTTCTCCAGTTTGATATAATCCAAATCCCCCGTACTTTTATGCTGCAGGGAGGAGGAACCTATCTTAATTACAATTCTTTTTTTATCTTGTAACGCTTTTCTGTAATCCGTCATGCTTTTCCTTCACTTTTCTGCTGTTTTTATCTGTAATTTACGGCTTCTATTCTACTTTATTTTCAGCCGTTCGTCAATCGCCGCCGGTAACGCACCGGCAGAAGCCGGACGGCTGCCGTCAGATGGCGTCTCCCGTACTTGTTAATGCTGCGGCGACAGCTTCAGCCACCTTAATTCCGTCCATCGCCGCCGAGGTGATGCCGCCCGCATAGCCTGCGCCTTCGCCACAGGGAAAAAGCCCGCGGACTTCTGACTGTAACGCATCGTCCCGCAGGATTCTCACAGGGGAGGAAGTTCTGCTCTCCACAGCCGAAAGCAGTGTATCCGGTCTGTCAAAGCCTTCTATCTGCCTGCCAAACTGTTCCAGGCCTTCCACGATTCCTTTATTCAGTTTCTCCGGCAGAATCTTCGTGATATCGGTAAAAACATACTCTCCTTTGACTGCCGGTTCAAAAGTGGCATCTTTATCCGGCTTTACAGTCGTTCCCTTTTCCATACATTCCCGAAAACTTCCATAGGTCTGTACCGGTACGCGCCCTGCACCGGCTAGATATGCCTTTTCCTCAAGACTTCTCTGAAAGGCAATGCCGGCAAGCGGGTGGCTGTCCCCATAATCTTTCGGCGTTACCGCAACGATAACCGCACTGTTGGCATTTGCCCCGTCCCTCCCACTGTAGCTCATACCGTTTGTGCAAAGTCTATCCGGCTCCGAGGATGCATTTACCACATAGCCGCCTGGACACATACAGAAGGAATAAACGCCCCTGCCCTCCTCCGTCTTTGCCGTCACCTTATAGGCAGCCGCGGGAAGTGCGTCCGCAACGACATCCGAAACCGCCCCATACATACTCTCATCAATCAGCTTCTGCCTGTGCTCCACACGGAAGCCCACTGCAAAAGGCTTTGCTTCCATGGGAATTCCTTTTTCGTATAACATGGAAAAGGTGTTCCGCGCGCTGTGTCCGATAGCAAGCACCACCGCCCTTGCCGGCAAAAATTGCTCTCCGTTTACCACAACGCCTTCTACCCTGTTATCTGCAAGCGCAAGCTCCGTAACCTGACTTTGAAAATGAATCTCGCCGCCAAGCCGTATTATTTCGGCGCGCATATTTTTCACAACGCTGCGCAGGATATCCGTACCAATATGAGGCTTGTTGTCAAACAGGATTTCCTTTGGCGCGCCAAACTCTGTAAAAAGGCGGAGAACCTCCCTGTTTCTTCCGTGGGTATCCTTTACCAGCGTATTGAGCTTGCCGTCCGAGAAGGTCCCCGCTCCGCCCTCGCCAAACTGTACGTTAGACTCCGGATTTAAAGCGCCGCCCTCCCAGAACGCTTCCACATCCTTCAGCCGCGCATCCACATCCTTTCCACGCTCTAAAAGAATCGGCCGGTACCCTTCTCTTGCCAAAAAATAAGCACAGAACAGACCGGCGGGACCCATGCCCACCACAATGGGACGTTCTTTTTTGCTTTCCGTCCTTTTTATGGGAAATATGTAATCCTGCGACTGCTGTAAGGATAGGAAATGTTTCCCTGCGGCTATCCGTCCGCTTCGTCCTTTGGCAAGGCGTTTCCAAACTGCAGCCTCCTTTTTCATTTCCACATCTATGATATAGCTGTAAAATAAATCCGGCTTTTTCCGCGCATCCAAGGAACGCTTTACCATATGCAGGGAAAGAATCTCCTGTTCCGCAATTCTTAGTATTTTAGCGGCTTCTCCATATAGCAGTCCGCTCTCCTGCCCAATCCTCAGTTTTATCTGCTCAATTCTAATCATTCCATTCTCCTTTTGCGGCATTTTTCCCCGCCACATAGCCGGAAGCCCATGCCCACTGCAGATTGTAGCCGCCGCAGATACCGTCCACGTCTAACATCTCCCCTGCCATATACAGATTTTGCCAAAAACAGGACTCCAGAAAAGGAGAGACCTCCCGCAAGGGGATTCCGCCTGCGCAGACCTGTGCCTGTTCAAAAGGACAATAGCCGCTTATTGAAAGTACCAGCCGCTTGCAAAGAGAAAACACGATATCAATTTTCTCTTCTTTTGCACTCTCATAGGAATCCGATGGCTTTAAGCCCGCCAGCCTGATAAATAACAGCATCAGTTTTTTATTGAGCATCCCCGTGAAAAAATCTTCCACCGTTTCAGCCGGACTGCCGGATTTTCTTTTCTTTACGAACGCCGCATAAGCCTCGGCAGAATACCCGGGCAGACAGTCTATGTACATTTCCATTTTCTTTTTCTGTAAGAGACCGTATGCCGCCATTCTGCTCAACTGGAACACTACAATGCCGGAAATGCCGTACTCCGTAAACTGCAGTTCCCCACGCTCCTTCGCAACAGGTCTTCTGTTTTCCACAAGCGTAAGCCTTGCCTCTGTGCGCACGCCGGCACATGCTTTCAGATAGGTCTCGCTGCAATGAAGCTGCACCAGGGCAGGAACTACCGGTATCAGGGTATGTCCCGCCAAAGCTGCAAGCCGGTATCCGTCGCCATTTGAACCGGTTTTGGGCGCTGCCTTTCCTCCACAGGCGAGGATCACCCTGTCATATAC
>CAMWUP010000389.1 GCA_947177465.1 uncultured Lachnospiraceae bacterium | reverse complement strand
AATCTGGCGTTTCGGGTAAGCTTTGCCAACCTCTGTGCCCCCATATTTGGTGTGCAGGCAGTCTGGTGGGCAGTTCCCATCGGCTGGGGCGTCAATTTTCTGCTATCCTTCATCTGGTACAGAACCGGACGCTGGAGCAGAAAACGCGTCATATAAAGCTATTTGGCATATTTCAAGGCAGCTTCCCGCGCCGCATTGAAGGTGCTCACAGAGATGGGACCGCTTACGGGAGTGCGGTAAACAGGGATATTGCTCTCAAAGGCGGTAAAGTACACGTAACGGGAGGTTGCATTGATATGAGTGTAATTGCCGGAAGCTACGATTTCCACATTGCTGCCGTCCAATGCCATACGCTTTAAAGCGGGCTCATCGGTGGAATTTTTCTGATAATAAATATAACCACCTGCTAAGTTAAAGCAGTCCACCCTGTCGTGGGTCAGCACTTCCACCACGTCGCCGCTTAGGGAATAGCGGCAGAGCCGGTAGTTTTCTGCAACGTCCAAATAGTAGATGTAGCCATTGTCATAGACCGGATACCAAAGATTGCCCTCCCACGCAACGCTTGTTGAGCCGGACTCTGTGTTGTAGCGATAGAGATAGTGGTTGGTTTCCGTACCGTTATAGTAGACGCTGCCATCCGCCAAGGCGCAGGCGAAATTCCAGCCGGTATTGGCGAGAAGTTCCTTTTCCTGCTTATCCGTACGCAGCTTATAAAACCAGGGGCCTTCACCGGTTGAGGTCAGATAGTACAGATAATTGCCGATAAGCTGCACGTTAAACACCAGCTCCTTGGATAGATTGGTGATGTTGCGCCCGTTCAGGGTAGCGCGGCATAGCCCGTGGCTGCCTCTTAGGTAGCCGAGACCGGCGGAGCCGGAATTGCCCTCCTGATAGTAAAAAAGGTATCTGCCGCCTGCATTGATATGAGAAACATTGGCGGAAATCAGCTTTTTCATATTACCTTCGTCGGGGGACATGGAGTAGAGGGCCCCGCCGTCGTAGGGATTGGAAAAATATACGATGCCGTTGTACTCGCAGAACATACCGCCATTGTTGGCGTTGCCCGCGGTGTTGCCCACTGTGGAAGCAGGAACGGGAACCACCCTGTTCTGCAGAATGTAGATGACGATAAGCAATACAAAAATAAGTACGATAATAATGCCTGCAATAATAGCTTTTATATTCTTTTTCATGGAAATAATTCCTTTCTGTCTGATTTACATTCAGCCCGCGCCATTCGCAAAGTCGCGCTCGCGAGCTTCCCGCAGCTTCGCCGCTGCCTTTGCTCATTGCATGGAGTTTCTGACTGGCTGAACTGGTTTACTATGATTATAGCCGCTATTTTGCTTGCTATCAAGTGGGTTTTGGTATAAGATAAGGAATAAATCAATAAGGTAGTTGTGAATAGAGGAGAAGGACATGGATTTAGCAGAGCTGAGAGAGCAGATTGATAAGATTGATGAACAGATTGTCGCCTTGTATGAGCAGCGTATGGACGTCTGCAGGGGTGTGGCACAGTATAAGATAGAAAACGGGAAAAAAGTCTTTGACAGACAGCGGGAGACGGAAAAATTAGAGAGAGTCAAGTCGCTTGTTCACAATGAGTTTAACAGTCATGGAGTAGAGGAGCTTTTTGAGCAGCTTATGTCCATGAGCCGGAAAATGCAGTATCAGATGCTTGCGGAAAACGGCAGTCTGGGCAGGCTTCCCTTTATCGGGGTGGACAAACTGGAAACGGCCGGTGCGAGAGTGGTGTTTCAGGGGAGCGAGGGTTCCTATTCGCAGGCGGCAATGCGATGCTTTTTCGGGGAGCAGGTAAACAGCTTTCATGTGGAAACCTTTCGTGACGCTATGAGCGCGATTGACGAGGGCAGCGCAGATTTTGCAGTGCTTCCCATTGAAAATTCCACGGCGGGCATTGTCAGCGAAATCTATGATTTACTGGTAGAATTTGAAAACTATATTGTGGGTGAACAGATTATCAAAATCGAGCATTGCCTGCTTGCTGTTCCCGAGGCGGATAAGGATGCGATACGACGGGTGTATTCCCATCCCCAGTCCCTGATGCAGTGCGCGCGGTATCTGCAGGCTCTTGACTGGCAGCAGATTAGCATGAAAAACAATGCGTTTGCCGCAAAAAAGGTTGCTGACGAGGGAGATGTGACGCAGGCTGCCATTGCAGGCGAGTACGCGGCGGAGGTTTACGGACTTAAAGTATTGGAAAAGGGAATCAACCAGTCCGATACCAATTCTACGCGTTTTATCATCATTACCAATCAGAAAATATTCCGAAAGGATGCCAATAAAATCAGTATTTGCTTTGAGGTACCCCACACAAGCGGCTCCCTCTACCACATGCTCTCACATTTTATCTATAACAACCTGAACATGACTAAAATTGAGAGCCGCCCCATTGAGGACAGAAACTGGGAATACCGTTTCTTTATTGATTTTGAGGGTAATCTGGCGGACAGTGCGGTAAAAAATGCGCTGCGTGGACTTAGGGAGGAAACCCGCAGCATGAAGATTATCGGCAATTATTAATTGGGGGCAGCGGCATGAGAGAGCGGGAATTAATCGTATACAAAAACTTTAAGGACGGGCAGCTTCTCTACGATATGGCTTTTTTGATGGAGCATTATGAGGATGCATTTTACAACAAAGAAGATTTGGCTGCGCTTTTTTATGACTGTATCCAC
>CAMWUP010000388.1 GCA_947177465.1 uncultured Lachnospiraceae bacterium | reverse complement strand
GTACAAATGCATTTAAGGAAGAAAAGCAGTTCCGGTTCCGTTTGAAGGCAGGCTTTACCTCCTTTGACTGCAGGAAGGTGGCGAGGGCGGTAAAGGGCAGCACCACCAGCATACACAGTGCCAGCTTCACATTTACGGTAAATATCATAATCAGCGCAAAAACAAACATCAGAACATTTTCAAAAACATTGTAGATGACGTAGGCGACAAAATGCCTGATGGCGTCCATATCACCCGTCTGGCGGCTCATCAAATCACCGGTCCGCTTTTTGTTGTAAAATTGAAAATCCTCCTGCAGGAGCTTGCGGTATACTTTGTCCCGCATGTCGTAGAGCAGCCCCTGCGAGGCGGTCTCAAAAATCAACTGATAGAGAAAGCGCATAACGCTCTTGACGATAATAACGCCGAGCATACAGCCGATAAGCGGCAGCAGAAGCTCGTTGCGGCTTTCTCTGATTACCTCATCCACGATTAGACCTGAAATGTAGGGGTTTACAATATTCAGGATTGTAATCAGTATGGTGAGAAAAAGTCCGAACACTATACTCATTCGATATTTTTTTAAAAAGGACAGAAACCATTTGACTGCTGACATAGGCGCCTCCTTGAAAACTTTCTTGTAATTTCCTATACTAGCATTTGCGGAAAAAAAGAAAATGTAGTATCTTGTGGCATACATGTATCTTTTTGCACAGCTATGGAAAAAGACTGCAAACTGTGGTATGCTGTATGGGAAATGGCAGGAGGGGAGATTAAAATGGCGCGGTATATACAGGATGTGGTTTTATACAAGCCGACGGATTTTGTGGTTTTTATGATGAATGACTTTCTATTTAAAAATAGTTTCAGTCTGTCCACCTGGAAAAAGGAACCGGTATACAGGGCGGGCGACGCTGTGATAGAGGGGTATCAATATTTGAAATGGTACTATGATGGCTGCACGCTTCATGTGGAGGCGTGGATATCAGGGGGCGGCATAATAGGGGCGGCAAGGCGTTCCCTTGAACTGGAAACGGGACTGGAGTATGGTACACGCAAGGAGCCTTTTCTGCTTGAGTTAGAGCAGCTTTTTGACCTTATGCGGCAGGAACTTGCGCAGCCTGCAGGGATGGCGCAGCCGATACCGGTTCTGACGGTGGATAACGGCAAATATACAAAATCTGCGTTTGTGATGGGACTGTGCAGTGTTTTGTTCGGACTTCCGCTTCCGTTTTTGGGGCTGCCCTTAAGCTTTACGGGAGCAGGACGGGCGCGGAGAGCGAAAAATGCGGACAAGACCGGGATGGCGGCAGCAGGCAGGGTACTCTGCTTTGTCGGCATGCTGCTTTCCATGATTGGACTGATGGGGTATCTGCTTATCGCTTCGCGGTATGCCGGATATTAAATAGTTTGTATAAGGGCAGATAAGTTGTCCGTGATAACGGTTTGGCGGGAATGGCATGATACAGCATGGAAATGAGGATAAACATGACAGACAATGGCAGAGACTTATTGATAGAAGAATTAAATCCTACGTTTCTTTTTACATGGAAGGACAGACGGACGGAGGATGAAAAAGCATATCATTCTCATGATTTTCTGGAAATTGCTTATATTATGTCGGGAAGCGGCAGATACCGGATAGAGGGAAAGCTATATGATGTGGGTGAGGGGGATTTACTGATTATAAACCCCCATGTATTACATCAGGGTCTTGTGGTAAAGCCGGAAAATGCCGCCACGGAATTTTTTGTGGGCGCTTCCGATATCAGGCTGAAGGGACTGCCGGAAAATACGATGCCGCTTCCGGATAAGGAACCGGTGATTCATACATCAGGGGAATTTCGGCAGAAGATTGCCAGAATCTGCGCATCCATGGAGGCAGAAAATGCCGTCTGCTGGGAAGGCAGATATTCTATGATGAAGGCATACCTGATGCAGATGCTTTTACTGATTGTCAGACAGCAGACGGAGCCGCTTAAGATAAACAGAGGGCAGGCATTTGAATCTTTCGGCAGAAAATATGTGGTGGAGCAGGTTATCGGCTATTTTGAAGACCACTATGCAGAAAAAATTTCACTGGACGGTATTGCGGAAAATATGTACTTAAGCCCGTTTTATATATCCAGAATTTTCAAGAGCGAAATCGGGGATACGCCGATTCACTATCTGATTAATATACGGCTGGAGCGTGCGAAGGAGCTTTTGGAGTCCGGCTTCGCAGGCAGCGTTCAGGAAGTGGCGGCGCAGGTAGGCTATGACGATGTCTACCATTTCAGCAAGCTGTTCAAAAAGCGTTATGGATTCCCGCCTTCTCAGGCGAGAAAAAAGCTGTGACTTTGATACTTTTCATATTTTCAATGATGATATTTTGTGATAAAATCTGATTAAAGATTATAGAATGTGCGTTTGAAAACGGCATAGGAAAGGCGGGTATCTAATTATGAGGTATTTTTTCAATGGAAAAATTGAAAAAAAGGAAAAAGGTTACATGATTCAGATTCCTTTCAACGTATGGGAGGTGTGCAAGCAGAGGGAAGTCATTCAGGCGGATATGGTGCTTGACAACAAGATTATCGACTGCGAGCTGATTCCGAAGGAGAAAGGCAACTACGAAATTCATGTGGAGGATGAGGACGCTATTCAGGCAGATTTGTCAAAGGTGCATAAGATACTGCTTGAGGTGGCGGGCGGTCTGAGTGGGGTGGACCAGAATAGCCCGTGCAGGGT
>CAMWUP010000387.1 GCA_947177465.1 uncultured Lachnospiraceae bacterium | reverse complement strand
TCATAGCTGTCGGCGCGTCCCCACTTTTTGGAAGAGTAATAGTTGTAATAGCTCTGGCGCTGTTTATCTTTTTTGATTATCATATCACGCGCTTTATTTTCATTTAGCTGGTAACGCTCCATAATACGTTTGATTTTGGTATCTTCATTCCCATAAATAAACAGGTGGATACAGTTTTTGTAATCTGCAAGCGCATAGTCCGCACAACGTCCCACAATTACACAGGGACCCTCGTCGGCAATCTTTTTGATGGTATCAAACTGTGCAAGAAATACTTTATGGCTGATGGGCATATCCACAAAAGAAGAGGCGTTATATCCAAAAGAATATGTGTCCATTACCAGATTATACAGAAAAGAATTGGTAGGACGCTCATCATGATTCTGAATCATCTCCTCGCAAAAGCCGCTTTCCTTTGCTGCTCTTGACAACAGCTCCTTGTCATAACAGCGGATACCGAAATATTCCGCAACCTTTTCTCCGATTTCACGGCCCGCACTGCCAAATTGTCTTCCGATTGTTATTACAGTATTCATATTAAGTACCTGCCTCTCTGTTGAATTGGCGCGCAGCATCTCCCGCCACCACTTTTATTATATACACTTTGCTGTCATTTTTCCAGTATTTTATCATATTTTTAGTTAATTTTACTATTTTCTATAATATTTCCAGAAGGTGTTTAAAATATTGCGGCAGAGGCGCCTCTGCTTCAATGTATTCTTTTGTTCTGGGCTGGATAAATCCCAGTGTTTTTGCGTGCAGGGTCTGTCCCTCCAGCTTAAAGGGCGATTTCATCGTGGCGTAAAGCGGGTCCCCCAGAATGGGATGCCCTATGCTTGCCATATGTACTCGAATCTGATGTGTCCGTCCGGTTTCCAGTGTACATTCAATATAGGTATATTTTTCAAAGCGCTGCAATACCTCGTAGTGCGTGACTGCCCTCTTGCCGCCCTCCGCCAGCACTGCCATTTTCTTTCTGTCCGCGGGAGAACGCCCGATGGGACGGTCTATGGTTCCCTTGTCTTTTGACAGAACGCCGTGGCAGATGGCCCTGTAACATCTGTTAATGGAATGTTTTTTCAGCTGTCTTGCAATCGACTTATGCGCCGCATCCGTTTTACATACAAGCAGGGAGCCGGTGGTATCCTTGTCGATTCTATGCACAATGCCCGGGCGCAGACAGCCGTTAATTCCGGACAGCGAATCATGGCAATGATACAGCAGGGCATTGACCAGTGTTCCACTGTAATGCCCTGCCGCAGGATGAACTACCATTCCCTTTGGTTTATTTACCACAATAACGTCCGCATCTTCATATAAAATGTCCAGTGGTATATTCTCAGGAAGAATATCCGGTTCAACAGCTTCCGGAACGGAAAAAGCAATTTCGTCAGAAGACTTTACCTTATAGCTGTTTTTTACGGGACTGCCATTTACCAACACCGCTTCCTCTTTGATTATCTTTTGAATGTACGAGCGCGACAAAGAATCAAACGCCGTGCTGATACATTTATCAATCCGCAGCCCCTCCATGTCCTCTTTTATGCTGAAATGAAATTCACTCATAAATTCCTATTTGACCTCACGAAATTTTTTCTGTTTGAAATTGAGGAAGGACATATCCTCTTCCTTGTATACAAACAAAAACAGATATCCCAATACAATAATAGACACGACAATACATATATCCGCCACATTAAAAATGGGGAAATTTATCAGGGAAAAAGAGATAAAATCCACTACATATCCCAAACGGAGCCTATCTATCATATTGCCGACTGCACCACCGGTCAGAATACCGCCAAAAACATATAAAACATGAAATTTTTTTCCATCCGGCAGCTTCAGGATGCAGAACAGCATAACAGCAAGGAATATGATGCCGATAAATAAAATAAAAAAGCTCTGTCCCTCCAGCAGGCTCCATGCCATGCCGGTATTGGAAAAGAATTGAAATTCTAAAACGCCCTTTATCAAAGGAAACGCCTCCTTGCCCTGCAGCCTCTCTATCGCCAGATTTTTGGTATACTGATCCGCCAGAATAGCTAAGAGCATGATGCCGAAAAACAAAAGCATCCATTTTATTTTTGATTTCTTTTTATTCATGTGCATCCCCTTCACTAAAGTAAATTTCATTGACGGCTTCCAACATTTCCTGTTCTGTCACAGTGTTATCCATAACGGCTTTTCCGATTTTCTTTAACAAAACAAATTTAATCTGCCCTGCCTCCATTTTTTTGTCCGAACGCGTCAGTCTGACAATTTCGTCAGGATTGATTTCATCTACACTGATAGGAAGATGAAACGGCACAAACATATCCCTTATTTCGTAGTATTCTTCCATTGCAAGCAGCCCTCTCTTGTAAGAGATATATGCTGCCGCAACAGCGCCAAGCGCAACACATTCCCCATGGTACAGCGAGAAATGCTTTGCCTTTTCAATGGCATGTCCGATGGTATGCCCAAAATTCAAAAGAGCGCGTTCTCCTTTCTCTTCAGGGTCTTTTTCTACTACCTGCTTTTTAACAAGACAGCTTCTAAAAACCATTTCCTTTAGTGTTTCCGGATTTCTGTCACATATTTCATACATATTGTCCAAGAGCCAGAGATAAAATGCTTCATCCTTTATCAGTCCATGTTTCATAATCTCCGCAAAGCCCGCATAGAACTGGCGCTCCTCCAGAGTCTGTAAGACAGATACATTCATATAAAC
>CAMWUP010000386.1 GCA_947177465.1 uncultured Lachnospiraceae bacterium | reverse complement strand
TCTGGATAAAATCAAATGGGTGGCGGACACTGTAGTGCCCCTAAAGCCCAAGATTGTGTCGGGCGAAGGCTTCCGTAAGGGGCTGGCACAGCTCGCAAAAGAGCCGTTTCGTCTCGTTCCCTACTATGCGCCGGAGGTGTGGGGAGGACAGTGGATGCGGAAAATCTGCGAAATCGACGGCGATGCGGACAATTACGCGTGGGCATTTGACGGTGTGCCGGAGGAGAATAGTATTTTTCTGCGGTTTGGCGATGTAAGGATGGAATTTCCGGCAATCGACGCGGTATTTTACCGGCCCAAGGAACTTTTGGGAAGCCGCGTGCACGCCAGATTCGGGGATGAGTTTCCCATACGGTTTGACTTTCTGGACACGATGGGAGGACAGAATCTGTCGCTGCAGGTGCATCCTCTAACGGAATATATTCAGAATACCTTTGGGATGCATTACACGCAGGACGAAAGCTATTATATTTTGGATTGCGGAGACGACGCGGTAGTTTACCTTGGCTTAAAGGAAGGGATTGACAGGGAGAAAATGCTGCGGGAGCTTGAGGAGGCGCAGGCAGGCGGCAGCCCTTTTGCGGCAGAAAATTTTGTGAATACCTGGCATGCCGAAAAGCACGACCATTTTCTGATTCCGGCGGGTACGGTGCACTGTTCGGGAAAGGACTGTATGGTGCTGGAAATCAGTGCGACGCCGTATATTTTTACATTTAAGCTTTGGGACTGGGGCAGGCTGGGACTGGACGGCAGACCGCGTCCGGTGCACATAGAGCACGGCAGGCATGTGATACAGTGGGACAGAACCACCGGCTGGGTCAAGGAAAATCTGTTGAATCATTTTGAGACGATTCGGAAAGAAGCAGATTATGAGGAGGTAAGGACGGGACTGCATGAGAGGGAATTTATAGAAACGATACGCTACAGGCTTTCAAAGATCGAGAGCTATGTCTGTGGCGGCAGCGTCAGCATGTGTAATGTGGTGGACGGCGCGGGTGCGGTCATTTCTTCGCCGACGGGGGCGTTTGAGCCCTATGAAGTGCATTATGCAGAGACCTTTATTATACCTGCCGGCGCAAAAGAGTTTACACTTTCCCCGATTGCGGGAGAATGTATGGTGGTACGGGCAACGATACGGTAAAGGAGCTGCAGAATGATGGGATTGGAGATAGCGAACGCGCTGTGCGGCGCGGTAATGGAACAATTTAAAGAGGGAGAGAGCAATATTTTCCGTGAATACGCGCCGACAAAGGACGGCGACAGGGATTCCTGTTTTTTGTGGTCATATTTTGCGCTGAGCGGTATGCTTTACCATATGGTAAAGGCGGGAGCAACGCAGTGGCGTCCTGCCTATGAAAAAGTAATCAAAGGCTTTGCCTTTTACCGGACGGATGGAACCGGTATGGAGGAGGGCAGAATCAAATACCATTCCGAGCGAGGAGCGACGCCTCATACGGGATGCGGTCCCTGCTTTTTTGACGATAATATCTGGGTGGCGCGAAACTTTCTTTTTGCCTATGACATATTTGGCAGGGAAGCGTATCTGGAGGAGGCAAAACGGATTGTAAATTACATCTATACGGGGTGGAATGACGAGCTGGGCGGACTGGTGTGGAATGAAAACGGACTAACGGACGAGGGAACGGTGCAGGAGCTGGAGCGAGGTCTTTCCGCCAACGCCTGCTGCATCATTGTAAACGCTATGCTTTACCGGCTTACGGGGGAGGACGGGTATCTCGCATGGGCGCTGCGCTTTTATCAGTTCTGCAGACAGATGCAGGATAGGGATACCGGAATCTATTATAATGGTGTGCATACGGTAATCAAGGACCATGTGCGGTATGCTGGCGAAATCAACAAGGATTTGTATGGCTATAATTCGGGAAGCATGATACTGGCAGATTTACTTTTGTATGAAATAACGGGAGAGGAGAGCTATAAAGAGGACGCCTTTTGGACGGCGCAGGCTGCCCACCATGCCTTTTTGCGGCATGACGAGGCGGGCAGGGCATATTACAAGGATTTTGTGTGGTTTACCGCAATTCTGGCGGAGGGCTATGCTGCGCTGGCGCAGTACGATGCGGAAAGCGTGGAAGCAGGCAGGAAAACCCTGCAGGATTCCCTTACCTTAGCATGGGAGCATTATAAAAATGCTGACGGACTGCTGCCCCACGACTATGTGACCGGCTGGCGTGACGGCGACGATTATGACCGTCTGCTTCTGACGCACAGCGGAACGGCGGAGATAGCGTGCCTTTTGGCAGGACTTTGAAATGTGATTTAAATAATGTTTTTGTGCTTTCCGGAGCTTGGATAAATTAACCCTCTTTCATTGATGCTTGTTAAATATTCGTAAAATGCTATAATGTTATAGCGGGTATGGACAGCCTTGCAATGGGGCTGGCTGGCGTCGGTTTTATTTATTCCGTATTAGAAGCAGTTAAAGGGTGCGGCAGAGAAGTTTTCGGAGGCAGAATGACTATGGAACCATATTTTGATGATATAGAGGAAGAGAGGGAATTCCGCCTCCGCTACGAGAGAAGAAGACGTATGCGGCTCGAGAGGCAGCGGCGCATAAGAAGGCAGCGCATGCTGAGAAGGCTTTTGTGCCTGATAGGGCTTGGCATGCTGGTAGTTTTTATTGGTTTTGTCATAAAATCCGGCAGAAAACAGGAAGCGGAAGAAATGCTGTCAAAGGTGCAGAGGGTGAGGG
>CAMWUP010000385.1 GCA_947177465.1 uncultured Lachnospiraceae bacterium | reverse complement strand
GACGGAGATATGCGGCTGCACGCTGGATGAGGCACAGACGGCGGAAAATGAGAACCTCAGAAAAAAGGTGCTGGAAAAATATGACTGGGATAAACTGAGGCTCCGGATTAACCCGTGGGCAGAAAGGGGGCAGGAAGACAGATGATAAACGGCGAATTAATCATAGACAACTTTGCAGGAGGCGGAGGCGCCAGCACGGGGATAGAGCTGGCGACGGGAAAAAGCGTGGACATTGCCATTAACCACGATCCGGAGGCGGTAAAAATGCACAGGGCAAACCACCCTTACACAAAGCATTACTGTGAGAGCGTGTGGGACGTTGACCCTGTAAAGGCGTGCGGCGGGAAGCCTGTGGCGCTGGCGTGGTTTTCGCCGGACTGCAAGCATTTTAGCAAAGCGAAAGGCGGGAAGCCCAAGGACAAGAAAATAAGGGGCCTTGCATGGGTGGCGCTCCGGTGGGCGGCGCTGGTGCGCCCGAGGGTCATCATGCTGGAAAACGTGGAGGAATTCATGACATGGGGACCATTAAACAGGGGACACCGCCCAGTCAAGGCAAAACAGGGTACCACTTTCCGGAAGTTTCTTGCACAGCTTGCGGCTCTGGGATACAGGGTGGAATATAAAGTACTCAATGCAGCGGATTACGGCACACCCACCATGAGAAAGCGTTTTTTCCTTGTTGCACGGTGCGACGGGCAGCCTGTTGTTTTTCCTGAGCCGACCCATGCGCCGGCAGGGAGCGCGGAAGCGGCAGCAGGCATAAAGCAGCCATACGTGGGCGCATGGACACAGATAGACTTCTCCCTCCCCTGCCCCAGCATATTTGACACGGCGGAGGAAATCAGGGAAAAATACGGCATACGCGCGGTGCGCCCCCTGGCGGCAAAGACCATGGAGCGGATAGCGCGGGGGCTGAAGAAATTTGTGATTGACAGTGCGGAGCCGTTTGTCGTGCAGGTAAACCATACCGGCAGCAGTGCTGACTACTGCAGCAGCATGGAGGAGCCTTTACGGGTAATCACATCAAAACACGGGTTTGGGATAGTGGAACCGTATATCGTCCCCATCGGTTACGGGGAGAAGGAAGGGCAGAAACCAAGGATACACGATATCGGGGAACCCCTGCCAACCGTGGTTGGGAGCGGGAAGCATTACCTCTGCGCACCGTGCCTGATACAGTACCATTCCGCAACCACGGAGGGCGGTACCAGGGGACAGGAGGTAAAAGCCCCCATCATGACGGTTGACGCTTCCAACAGGTACGGCCTTGTGACATCATTTTTGAGCAAGTTTTACGGACAGGGCACGGGACAGGACTTAAGGGAGCCCCTGCATACGGTGACAACCTCTGCCGGACACTTCGGGGAGGTAAGGGCATTTTTATTAAAATACTACAACGGCGCGGTAGGGCAGGATATAAAAGAGCCTTTACATACAGTCACGACGGATGACAGGTTCGGGCTTGTGACCATAAAAGGCGAGGATTACATGATAGCGGATATCGGCCTGCGCATGCTGGAGCCGCGGGAGCTGTACGGGTGCCAGGGCTTCCCGCCTGACTACATAATCGACCATGACTTAAGCGGCAGGGCGTACCCGAGGAGCGAGCAGGTAAGACGCTGCGGCAATGCGGTATGCCCGCCCATACCGGCGGCACTGGTAAGGGCAAACCTGCCGGAGCTGTGCGTGGCAGAGAGGACGCCAAACCTGCAGGTGGCGGAGGAGCAGACAGGCCAGCTGCGCTTTGCCTGATTCCGGCAGAAGGAAAGGAAAATATGGGAAGAAAAAGCATAATGCATGACAGAAAAGACGGAACCTGTTACCTGTGCATGAAGCTGCACGGGGATTACAGCCGCAAAAGCGTGCTGCAGGAGCACCACGCCATGGGCGGGACGGCAAACAGACGAAAATCCGAAGAATATGGATTAAAAGTATACCTCTGCCCGCAGCACCACTTAAACGGATTAAGCCCAGAGGCGGTGCACGGGAATATAAAGATACGCAGGTACGTGGAGGCAGCGGCACAGGCAGCTTTTGAAGAGCATTTCCCGCAGAAAGATTTTCGGGAGGTTTTCGGAGGAAATACCAGAGGCAGGGCGGAGAAAAGAGACAGCAGGCAGCAGCCGTGTAAGGAGGGCTTCCGGCAGCAGGCGGACGGGTTTGTCTGTATCGGGGATTCTCTGCCTCTGCCGGACTGTCTGCGGAAATAGGAGATAAGGAAAAATGAATTATGTTGATGAAATAGTAAAACGTCTTTATGCGAATGAAACAATTTCAGCCGAAAACATCAGGATTGTGTTAAACGATTATGACATATCCAGAAAAAATACGGGAATTGTCCCTGCCGGTAATGACATAAGACAGAAAGCCGTCCAGATGTTTATGGTGACGAAAAGGGTAGAGGGGTGCACAGACAATACAATCCGGTATTACATGGGGACACTACAGAGGTTCTTTACGGAAATGGACTGCGGGCTGGAAAAAATCGGGGCAGACCAGATCAGGTATTACCTTGCAGTACGCTCCACGAGGGACAATCTGGGGAAAACGTCGCAGGACAATGAACTGCGTGTGCTGAAAAGCTTTTTTAAATGGTGCGCGGGGGAAGATTACATACAGAAAAACCCGACAGCAAATATTAGGGCTGTCAGGAAAGAAAAGCGCATAAAAAAGCCTTTTTCCGAAACGGAACTTGAACTGATACGGAAAAATGC
>CAMWUP010000384.1 GCA_947177465.1 uncultured Lachnospiraceae bacterium | reverse complement strand
GCATGTGTATGCCTTCAATGGGAATGCGCTGGCTGTGCTGGATTTGGATGGCGGGGTACTGTGCACCCTCAGGGCAGAGGGGAGAATCCAGGGAGTCAGCATTTCGAAGGAAGGCAGCATTGTCGTGGCATCAGAGGATGCAGCGCGGCAGGGCACAATGCTGCAGACTCTGGATTTGTCAGCCGGAACCCTGTCCGGCGGTTATGCGCTGTCAGACTGCAGGGGTATTGCGCCGGGGGCAGGGACGGGAATCATAGTCATGGATTCCGTCGGTGTATACGATTTGGATATGGAAAGCGGGGAAAAAACCTGGCACATAAGGTGGAGTGGCACCTCCTATACCCCGGGCATGAACATGGACAGCAGGTTCCGGCTGGCATTCATGCTGGACGGGGAAGGCAGGCTGGAACAGCTCCAGAGGGATGACGAGGGCTTTTACGTGGTGTCCCTGAGAAAGCTCAGCATTGAGGAGATAGGGAAGGTCCCCCTGGTGTTCAGGGTGCTGTATGCAGGCAGCGGGCTGAAGCAGATAGTTGCCGCATTCAACCGGGAAAACAGGGAATACCATGTGTTTTTGCAGGACAGAGGGGAGGAATACGGTTGGGATTATGAGGCACGCACCGACATGGAGATTGCAACAGGGCGGGGGCCTGCCCTGTTTGATGACAGCGTGGTTTCAGACATGCATGTGCTTGCGGAAAAGGGCGCGCTGGAAAACTTGGAAGGGTATCTGGCGCAGTGGGGGATAGACAGGGCGGACTATTACCCTGGGGCATTTCAGGACCTGGGCAGGGGGGACGGCATATATGGCGCCGGGGATGAAATGCGGGTAGTAAGTATGTACATCAGGGAAGCATTTTTAGGGGCGCAGTCGCCGCTTACGCCGGATTCCCTGCTGGACAGCATGGAAGGCTATGGCGGGCAGGCGATTTTCAATGCCACGTATGCTTACACCCCCGGCAAGCTGCTGGAATATTTCCTCCTTATGTCCGAAGACCTGTACGGCATGGTGGACTGGGAGCAGAAAACCTGTGATTTCAGCGGGGAGCTGTGGGAGAAGATGCTACGCGTGGCAAAGCGGTACGGCGTGACGGACAGGAACAGGGGGTGCGAGGAAATAGCGAATCCTGAATTCAGCGGGAACCTTCCACACTGGGCAGCAGTAAACGATGATGCCGTGGAGGCAGGCATGGTGCTTGCAGGGTACCCTTCAGAAAACGGCATGGTGCCCATACTGCAAACGCATGTGATTGCCGTGAACGCCGCTTCGGAAAACAAGGAGGGGGCGCTGCAGTTTATAGAGTTTTTGCTGAGGGAGGAAAACCAGGTGCTTGTAGAACAGGATAATTTCCTGCCGGTGCACAGGGGGGCGCTGGAAAAGGGCATGGAGCTGCAGAGGCAGGAGCCTTATGCCGTTGACCCTGATACGCGCGAATCCCTGTACCCCTCAGAAGAACAGACGGAAAGGTTTCTTTATTACCTGAACAGCGCAAAGCCTGAGCCATACCGGACGGATAAGGTGGTTGCCATTATCATAGAAGAAGCGGAGTCCTATTTTGCGGGGGATAAAAGTATAGAGGAAATCAGCAGTATCATAGAAAACAGGGTGAGACTTTACCTTGCGGAGCTGGAGTGATGGTGAAGTGGGAGAGACATATGGACATGGAAATCATAGATTTATCAGAGAGTCAGGTTGAGGAACTTGAAAATGCGCTGGACGCCTATGATAAAAACTATATTACCTGCAAGGTAAACGGAACGATTTCGATTGGAATATCACATGGAGGAACTGTGGTGGCCGGTTTGGATGCCTGTATGACGGCATTTAAGATTCTGTATGTCTCCACGGTTTATGTGGATGAAAAGTACCGGAGAAAGGGATATGGGAAGGCACTAGTCGAAGAGATGGAAAAAAGGGCGAAAGCGCTAGGGGCAAACACAATCCGGCTCGACACATTCAGCTGGCAGGGAAAGGAATTTTATCAGGCGATGCATTATGAGCAGGTTGGGTATTATAAAAACGACGTGGATAATTATGAAGAGTATTTTTTCAGGAAAAGGCTGTAACAAAGCCGAAGATATGATACGTGCGCTGATAAAGATCGGAATAAAGGACAAAATAAAATTAGAATCAGAATGAGAGGAAATGGACATGAGAGTATTGGAAGGACTTGCACCAGAGCGGGTATTTTACTATTTTGAAGAGATATGCAGCATACCGCATGGCTCAGGAAATGTAGAACAAATCAGCAATTACCTGATGGATTTTGCAAAGCGTAAGGGGCTTTGTGCAGTACAGGATGAGTTAAAGAACGTTATCATCGTAAAACCGGCGACGTCCGGCTATGAGGAGGAGCCTGCGGTAATTCTGCAGGGTCACATGGATATGGTGGCGGTGAAAAAGCCGGACTGCCCGATTGATATGGCAGCGGAAGGGCTTTGCCTGAAGGTCGATGGCGACAAAATTTATGCGGAGGGAACCAGTCTGGGCGGCGATGACGGGATTGCAGTTGCCTATGCGCTGGCGCTTTTAGAGGCAGATAATCTGTCACACCCCAGGCTGGAGGTAGTGATTACCGTGGACGAAGAGGTCGGCATGGACGGCGCGAGAGGTATCGATTTGTCATCCTTGACCGGCAGGAGAATGTTAAATCTGGATTCTGAGGAGGAAGGTATCTTCCTGACGAGCTGTGCCGGCGGCGCCCGCATGGAGTGCAGGCT
>CAMWUP010000383.1 GCA_947177465.1 uncultured Lachnospiraceae bacterium | reverse complement strand
GCCCATGATATGGCTTGCCAGAGCGCCAAACTCCGACTTATTTCTAATCGTCATATCCACTGTCAAATCGCCGTTTGCCACCTTTGACAATCTGCGGATAATACTGCCCATATTTTTGCTGATGCCGATAACAATAAATACGCCCAGCACTCCTACAAAGATGCAGGCAAACAGAACAAACCACAGCACGGCTCTTTTCAGCTCATTTGCCTCTTTCATCATCACATCTCTGGGAATCAGCGCGCAAAGCATTACATTGTTTGCCTCGCAGCGGGACGCCATAAAACAGTATTCCTCTCCGCTCACCTTTACATCTTTGCTGAATAGACCTTCTGCCGCAAGCGCCTCATCAAAATACTCCTGTCCAATAAAACTGAAGCCCTCTTGTGAAACCTCGCCGCCTCCCTCTTCGGTAAGACCTGTCAGAATTTCATGTCCATCCGCTGTAATAAAACCTACAATGCTTCCCTCGCCAAGACCGGTCTCCTGCATGATTTCCAAAATATTCTGACTGCTTAAGTCAATTACGATACACGCATTGCCCGCCTGCATCGGCATATACAGGGAAATCACATATTTGTCGGGATTCAGACTGAACACCTCATCAATCAAGTCATGCCCGTAAAGCCATCTGTCCCTTATGTTTCTCGCTTTAATCACACTTTCCTGCTGTGCAAGCAACTCCGCAAAGAAACCGTCCTTCAGCTTTAAGCTTTCCTGACTCTGGGAGGTCAGACTGCCTATACCTGACTGCGGAATAATATGTATATTTTCAATGAACCTGTTCGCGATTTTCTTGGTGGTAATATTACTTGCAAGGTCCGACTCTAACAGTCTGACCTGTTCCTGATTATCTTTAAAAATATTGCGTGTATAATTTATCACATCGCCGTCATTGTAAAGCTCCAGTGCACTGGAGCTTACAGTCTCAAAACCGTAATTCATGTAATCCGTGGTCATCTGCAATGCCTGCAGCGCCGTCTCACGGTAATTATTGACCATGCCCTTCTCTGCTTTGTTGTATGCATAAATACCAATGCACACAACCAATAAAACAGGCAGGGCAAATCCGATAATGAGCTGCGCCTTTAAACTCAGGCGGAAGCCCTTTTTCGTTTTATCCTTTGACGCTTTGACCTTTTCAGTCGATGCCTCTTTGCCCTTCGGCCGCTTTTCTTTTTTTGGTTTCGGCGCTTTTACTTTTTTTACCTTCGGCTCTTTCTTCTTTTCAGGCTTTTTCTCCTTTTTCGGTTTCTTTTCCTTCGGCTTCTTCTCATCAGAAATCGCTTTTTCTGCCTTTGCTTCGCCTGCAGACTGCCCCGATACGTTCCCGCCTGCAATGAAACTGTCTTTCATCGTTCCCCCTGTTTCATTGACTGCCGCCGTCTCGCCTCCTGTGTTCCTTATACTTTCATCTCCCATATGGTACCTTCCCTCCGAATACCTGTGTTTTAGCGGTACTCCTGTTTTTATCATAACATAAACCCCACCAAAAAAGCAATCGCAATAACAACTGTTGCATTATATTTATTCCGTCTGCGTCTCTTCGTAGACCACTATTCCGTACACATCAAGGAAATAGGTTTCTATTCCCTGATAGCCCCACTCTCTTATGGCATTGCCCCGCTCAAGTGCGACAGTCATGGGGACAAAGCCCCAGCGTATTCCCTCGCTCCCCAGCAGACTGCTTGTGCAGGGTCCTCTGTAAACGGCATATTCTCCCCGCTCGTACCCCAGCATAAGAACCATTTCGCCATAAGCAGCATCCGTCATTGCATCATAGCCTTCCACCTCAAAATATTCATTACAGCCATCCATAAACTGCCTGTTTAAAAACGCAGTCACTTCCTTATCATCTGACATAAGCTGGGTGTTGTACTCCAAGGCCTCTGCACAATACAACTCCATCTGGTAGATAACATACTCATTCGCATCAATCCGAATCGTTAAATCAAAGGTTTCGGAGTCTGTAAAACGGAGATTCCAAAAGGCATTTTCCACATTTTCCATCACACCGTCACTTATACTGTAATATTCTGCAGTGACAACATTATGCTCAAGGTCGTAGGCAGAGACATCCGGTATCAGCTTGTACTGTGCTGCAAACTCAAGCGCTTCTCTTACCCTCTGCAGCAATTCGCCTGAAATTTCGCTTCCGCTCAGATACAAGGTCCTTTGGAGCGTTCCCCGCCCGCTGAGCGCCTCCATCATTTTCTGCACCTTTTCTCCAACCGTCATTTCTACAGGATTTGCAAAATAAAAGCTCTCCCGCTCTACCACATGTATCCGGTTCAAATCCTTGCTGTCCACAATTACACTGTATAGCTGCGGCAGCAGAAAGGTTGCAAGCAGCAAAATGGTAATCATCAGCACGCCAATGGCATAATCCAGCATACTGCCGTTTTTCTTCCTAGTTTCCATACGGCGTCTCCCTTCCGGGGAAGCATACGCAGATTTCCGTACCCTGCCCCTCGCTGCTGCTGATACTCCACTCCGCGCCATGCACCTCTATGATGCGGCTGCAGAGCGTCATGCCCAGGCCCGCGCCTCCCTCCCTGCGGGAACGCGATTTGTCCACCATATAAAAAGCCTCCGTGATTTTATCGATTTCTTCCCGCGGCATGCCGCATCCGTTATCGCGCACAGCCACCTCGTAGCCCTTCTCTGTTTTCTGCCCGTTTATACATATGCTGCCGCCCTCCAGCAGTGCTTTTCTGGCATTATCGACCA
>CAMWUP010000382.1 GCA_947177465.1 uncultured Lachnospiraceae bacterium | reverse complement strand
CCAAACCGCTTTCCCATATCCACCATGGCAGCCAGATTCATTTCATCGGTAATTGCCGGATAGGCACTTGCACACCGGAGCAAAATCAGGTTATGATTGCCGGTGCTTTGTATTGTCTTTACTGCCTCCTCAATTTCCGCAAGGGAAGACATTCCCGTGGAAAGAATCATGGGCTTCCCTTTTTCAGCCGTATACCTAAGCAGCGGAATATCTACCAGCTCAAACGAAGCAATCTTATAAAATTCCATGCCGATTTCTTCCAGAAAATCCACCGCCGTCTTATCAAAGGGAGCTGAAAAGAAGTCGACGCCGACCCTGTCCGCCTCCTCCTTAAGCTCCTTCTGCCATTCCCACGGCGTATATGCCTTACCATAAAGCTGGTACAGGTTTTCTCCTTTCCACGTCCCGTTGTCTATGTGAAAATATTCGTTGTCACAGTCAATCGTAATGGTATCCGGCGTATAAGTCTGTATCTTCACACAGTCCGCCCCGCTCGCCTTTGCCGCACGGATAATCTCTTTCGCCCGCTCCAGGCTGCCCGCATGATTGCCAGACATCTCCGCAATAATATATGCCGGCTGCCCCTCTCCAATCAGTCTCTCCTTAATCCTCACCTGTCCCATAACCCTTCTCCTCTCCATGAAGCGCCCTGAACTTTGCTTCCGCAATCCTCCAGTCCTCTTCCGTATCAATATCCTGCACCTCCGACTCAGGAAGTACGAGCGGAAGCGTCTTCTCCATAACCATCTTCTTCTGTTTCAGGAAGCTTTCCGCCCTCAGACAGTAGAACTGCCCTGCGTCGTGATAAAAAGGCTCTAAATCCTGCGACCTTGTCAGCATATGCTCCGGCCATCTAAACTGCAAAAAGCCGTCGTCATCCACCACCACGCTTCTCTGTGGCGGAAAGCCAAACCTTACCACAGGAAGCAGACTGTCCGCTCCCTGCGCAGTCAGCTTCTCCATCGCTTCCGCAAGCCGCTTTGCCGACACAAAAGGCGCCGTCGGATAGATGCAGCAGACATAGTCAAACTGCATGCCCAACTCACGATACTGCTCCAATACCTCCAGCAGCACATCAGCCGTCGTCGCATAATCGTTCGCAGTATCGCTGCTTCTGAAAAAGGGCACCTTCGCCCCCGCCTCCTCTGCAAGCCTTGCGATTTCTTCATCCTCCGTGGACACCATAACCTCGTCGAACACGCCCGAATCCAGCGCCGCCTGTATCGAATAAAGCAGAATCGGTTTTCCTAAAAACGGCTTGATATTTTTTCTGGGTATCCTTTTACTGCCGCCCCTTGCGGTGATTACAGCCAATATCTTCATTCTCCTAATTCCTCTTTCCTGTACTGATACGCTTCCGTAACTTTCTGTAAAAAAGCAGCAGACTGTAGTATACAAAAAAACGGACCTCCGACTGCATCAGCATTGCAATCATCCTCTGCTCCTCCGCATCGGTGTACTGTCTGTAATACGGATTTGCCTGAAAATCAGGGTATCTCTCCGACATTCCCCTCTTTAATTCCTTCACAAAAGCAAGCTTTTTCCCCTTCATACCAATCATGTAAGAAAACAGCGTGTTGACAAAATAAAGCTCCGTAAACCGATATTCCAGTTCTGCATGATACTGCCGCAAAAAGCCTCTTTCCTCACATTCCTTATACAAAAGCTCCGCCGCCTTCATTCTGTCACGGCACTTCGCCTCCGTAATCACATGCACCGTAGAGACCTCGTGCTGGTAATAAAAATACAAAGGCTCCTCCACTCTTTCAAAATGGGTAAAATACAAAGACCACAGACTACCCGCACAGTTATCCTCATAAAAAATACCAGACGGAAAATCCAACCCGTTCTCTTGTATAACTCTGTGCCGGTAAACCTTCACCACCATGCTGCCCGGACGCATAATCAGCCTGCCGTGCTTCTCCTTATCAAGTATGCCGGTCTGCTCTGCAAAATTATTCTGAATCACCCTGCCCGGCACAAGGGTATACGACAGCACCAGACTGTAATCACAACCAACTACATCGGCTCCCGTTTCCTCTGCCTTCGCAATCAGCTTCCGGTAAAAATCAGGCGCAATCCAGTCATCACTGTCTATAAAGCCAATCCACTCTCCCAAAGCCGCCTTTAGTCCCTCGTTTTTTGCTCCCCCCTGCCGTTTATTTTCCGCATAATGAATCACCTTTACTTTTTGCGGGAAACTGCTTTCATATTGCCTTAAAATTTCCAAAGAATTGTCAGTCGAGGCGTCATCTACGGCAATGATTTCATAATCTTCTATTTCCTGCGCCAGAAGGGAATCCATACAATGCTTCAGCTTGTCCTCGGATGCCATATTGTAGACAGGTACAATGATACTGAGCTTCATAAGCCTCTCCCTTCCCCCATGGTTAAATGCCGGTACATCTTCTTCGGGGCAATCACCGGCGCTCTGCTTAAAACGCCTTTTTCTGCAAATTCTACCCTGCCGGAAAGCAGACCCTCCAACACGATAAGCAGCTTTTCCGCCGCCGTTTCTGCATTCCACTCTTCCGCGATGGTACGATAGCCTTCCCTTCCCAAAGCTTGCATTTTTTCAGGCTGGTTTATCAGGCTGACGATTTCGTCATAAAGTAATTCTGTTTTCTTGTCAGGATAAATCAGTCCGTTTTTATCCGGCACAACCAGAAACGGCACAGCTCCCACAGCACAATTTGCCACCACAGCGCAGCCGCTGTTCATCGCTTCATTCAGAAC
>CAMWUP010000381.1 GCA_947177465.1 uncultured Lachnospiraceae bacterium | reverse complement strand
CTGCACATGCAAAGTTTTCGATGTACAAATCGTCCACCGGCGGTTCGGAAAACACCGTGCGGCAAGCCCTTTCAAAGATTTCCTCCGAAATATTCTCCACATCATAGCGGATAAGCACCCTGACGCGGGTAATCCCGCTCATGCCCAGATAATTTTTCAAGTCCTCATGCAGTTCTTTTTCCTTTACCGCAAAAGGCTCCTTTTTTTCAACATAGATACGTCTGACATTTCCCATCTTCAATTTTCCTCAATTCCAAGCTCTTCCAGTATGTAGCGGATTTCCTCATCCACTGCAGCCGCAGTAATGCCTATGGTATGTGCCGAGATTTTCAGCCCCTCCAGCACGAACATAATATTGCGGGCGGTTCCCCGACAATTCTCACAGTAAAATTCGCCGTTCTGCACGCCTGCCTCAATCAGCTTTTCGATGATTTTGACCGCAGAATCAAACTGCCGCTTTAAAATATTATCTTTCTTGGGCACCTCTTCTCCAAAATAATACTCGTAAGTGGCTACTGTAAGATTGTCCTTTTTCCGGAGCAGCTCCTTCTTCTGTTCCTGCAAAAACAAGGTAAGAATGTCCGCTACGGTAGCATCCTCCGTGATACTGTCGGAAAATACATCATCCGCCTCCTCGGTTTCCAGCTTCAGCACTTCCAGAAAAATTTCCGCTGTGCTTCCGAAATAAAGATACAAACCGCCGCGGCTGATTTCACACGCTTCCACAATATCCTTCATGGTCACACTCTTATAACCCTTTTCCATGAACACCCGTCTGGCTGTCTCCAGTATAAATCGCCTTTTTTGCAATGACTTTTCGCCCATAAGCAGCTACCCCATTTCCCCCGGTTTCCTGTCGGCTAAATCCACATTTCAAATAATTCTTTGAATTTCAGCAGAATGGCAAGAAAAATACCTTCTTCTACCGCCTGCGGCCAAACCCAGCTCTTTGTCATGCCGCCGCAGACATACTTTGACAATATGCCTGTCAGGACCTCCAGATTTTTGAAGGATACGCCTTTTATGGTTTTCAACTCATCCTCCACATCGCCTATCCGGTAGCGGGAATAGATATACATATAATTTCTGTTTATCAGTTTACCCTTCTGTACTTCTTTCACAAAGCTTATCAGCATGCTGTCGTACACCGGAAATGCCATGGAGCTCTGATTTAAGCCGTTATCGGAATAAGAAGAGCTGACTTTTTCACCCTTCTTGTCCTCCAGCCACGGCAAATACCGAAACAGCGGCTCCACATCCTTTTTGTAGTTTTCCATTACGTTACGTTTATACTCTGTACTCTGTTCCAAGATTACACCCCCGTAAAATAAATCATACAGTTTTATTGTACCATAAATTTATAAAAAGTACAGTAAGTCTTTCCAAAAAAGGACTTTTTTAGTATTTTTTTTGTTATATGCCCGTATAAACCACCAAAAACAGCGCGTGTTTTAGTTGTCATTATCCTCTTCAAAGGTTATAATAAACCTATGCGGTGCCAAGCGGCATCCCGTGATTCCTACTGCAAGGAGGTTTTTATGGCTATTGTTTCTATACAGAAAAATCAAGTGCTGTTTGAAGCCGGACAGCCTGTTAAAGAATTGTACATGATATTGAGCGGCAGATTTTCCGTTTCATTCCCCGGTGGGGAATACATCTTACAGAGCGGGGATGCACCCGGCATCTGCGAGTTATACTCGGGCTCCCATGTTGCCACCTGTAAGGCGGCGGAGGATTCGTCCGTATTTATCTATCCCTTTTCAGATACGATTTCCCTGGAAATGCTTTTCAAAAGAAGCCCTGAATACTGTGTTGTTGTCACCCGCTCCGCCTTCCGGCAGCTAAACCACCTGCTGCATGCGGATGAGCTGGCCCGCCTTGCCTGCAGTAACATGCAGATTGAATTTTCCAAAAGTCACACGCTGTATCAGGAGTGTTGCGCCAGAAACCAGATAGAGCCCGGCGCAATTTCCGCTGCCGAACCTTTTGTCGGGGAAGACCCCCTGCCGATATGGGCAGTCTCCTACTACGAAGGCTTTTTACGCCTGCTTTCCGAGGGTTCCACACTTCTCTCCAAGGAGCCCGCGGTTCCTGCCGGACTGATTGCCTCCACAGGCGTTGACTGCAATAAGGTATTTGCCTCTCTCTATTCTCTTGAGGAGTACCAGAAACAAATATTATCCCTGTATTTGAACGATACCCGCGAGGATGCGCTTACCATGTACGCGGATTTGTACCTTAGACTGGATTCCGGTTCTCCGGATGCAGAGCTTGTATATAATTTCATAAATCAGACCCTCTCCATGCTGCAGGATTCCCCTCTGACGGATAAGACGCTTTTGGACAATCGACGCCTTGAGCTTGGCTCCGTCTTACATACAGCGCCCGGGCAGGCTTCTTCCACGGATACGGGAACAACGGAAAACGACGCTTCGCTTAAGGATTCCCTGCAGACGATTCTGTCTTACTCGCGCAGAGACACGGGCTTCTGCGTCAACTTCAGGGAGCTTGTCACACAATATAAAAATACTGCCGACAAAACCGCCACGGATGATGCGGCCAGAGTCCTGCGCCAGCGGATTACCACAAGCTTTTACGAGCTTTATACCAGTATTTTCTTCCGCGCCATAAACGAAACCGAAATTCCCATTCCGGTACGCATGTTCCTTTACTTCGGCTACGTGGACGAGGAGCTTGCCGGATTGGAAAATGCAGAATACTTAAGTCGTGCCGTAAGACTTCTTGACAGCAACCGGAGAGAAG
>CAMWUP010000380.1 GCA_947177465.1 uncultured Lachnospiraceae bacterium | reverse complement strand
GGGACAGTAAGGCGGCTGCAGAACAGGAAAAAAATCATGCGCCTATGATAGAGACGGCGGAAACGGGACGTTTTTTAGAGGCGCTTCCGTACAGGCTGACAAAGGCACAGATAAAGGTGATAGAAGAGATTACCGCCGATATGACGGGAGAATATGTCATGAGCCGTCTGGTACAGGGAGACGTTGGCTCCGGAAAGACTATTGTTGCCGTTTTTGCACTGCTTTTGTGCGTATCAAACGGCTATCAGGGCGCTATGATGGCGCCGACGGAGGTGCTTGCCAGGCAGCACTATGAAAACATTAGGGAGCTTACCGAAAAATATCATCTTCCTTTTAAGCCCGTGCTCTTAACCGGTTCGCAGACGGCAGCCGCAAAAAAGGAAGCTTATGCGGCGTTGGCGGATGGCAGCGCCAATCTGGTGCTGGGAACGCATGCTGTGATTCAGGAAAAGGTAATTTTTCAGAGACTGGCACTTGTCATTACGGATGAGCAGCATCGTTTTGGTGTAAGACAGAGAGAAAATCTGAAGGATAAGGGAATCCATCCCCATGTGCTGGTAATGAGTGCAACGCCGATACCCCGTACACTTGCCATTATTTTGTACGGAGACTTACATATTTCCATTATCGACGAGCTTCCTACCGGAAGAGTACCCATTAAGAACTGTGTTGTGGGACCCGGATGGCGTCCCAAGGCATATGATTTTATTGCAAAGGAGGTGCGTGCGGGAAGGCAGGTTTACTGTATCTGTCCTATGGTGGAAGAGGGGGAGACGGAAGGGCTTGAAAACGTTACGGATTATACGGAAAAGCTCAGGGCAGTCCTTCCGGCATCCGTTCAGGTGGCGTGTCTGCACGGCAAGATGCGCTCCGCAGACAAAAATCGTATTATGGAGACCTTTGCGGCAGGACAGATTGATGTTCTGGTATCCACTACGGTTATTGAGGTGGGAATCAATGTGCCCAATGCCACGGTGATGCTGGTGGAGAATGCGGAGCGTTTTGGCCTTGCACAGCTTCATCAGCTTAGAGGACGCGTAGGACGCGGGGTACATCAGAGCTATTGCATTTTTGTGAGCACCAATGACAGCAAAGAAACAAAAGAAAGACTGGAAATCTTGAACCATTCCAACGACGGCTTTTACATTGCAGGCGAGGATTTGCGTCTCAGGGGGCCGGGAGATTTGTTCGGAATCCGCCAGAGCGGGGAAATGCAGTTTAAGCTCGGAGATATCTATCAGGATGCATCGCTTTTAAAACGGGCGGCGGACTGTGTGGAAGCGGGTGCGGCGGAATTTAAAGAAAGCGGACTGACCGACCGGTATCTGGAACAGGTAAAAGAAGGAACGTTGAATTGTATTGACTTTACAACTATCTGAATGTAAAATAACAGTTATGTTTTACTATTAAATTTATGATTACCTTATGGAGGGAAATTATGCCCAGAATAGCTGTTGTAACAGATTCAAACAGTGGTATTACACAAAAACAGGCGGCAGAGATGTCAATAGCCGTTCTGCCCATGCCCTTTATGATTAACGGCAAAACATATTATGAGGATATCAGCCTTACGCAGGAGGAGTTTTATGAGAAGCTTGCAGAAGGCGCTGACATCGGAACCAGCCAGCCTTCACCGGAATCGGTGATGAAGCTTTGGAGGGAGCTCCTTGCAGAAAATGATGAGATTGTTCATATTCCCATGAGCAGCGGGCTGTCCGGCTCCTGTCAGAGCGCAATGATGCTGTCGAATGAGCCCGAATTTGAGGGAAAGGTGCATGTGGTAAATAACCAGAGAATATCCGTTACACAGAGACAATCCGTACTGGATGCCATGCTGCTTGCACAAAAGGGCTTAACGGGTGGGGAAATCAAGGAATTCCTTGAAAATGACAAATTCAACAGCAGTATTTATATTATGCTGGATACGCTCTACTATCTGAAAAAAGGCGGCAGGATTACACCGGCTGCCGCGGCGCTGGGTACGATTCTCAGGCTGAAACCCGTGCTGCAGATACAGGGAGAAAAGCTGGATGCCTTTGCCAAGGCGAGGACAAGCACTCAGGGCAAATCCATTATGATTACGGCAATTAAAAATGACATTATAAACCGTTTCGGCGGACTGACGGAGGAGAAGGGTATTTGGCTGGAGATTGCTTATACCTACAACAGAGAAGCGGCAGAACAGTTGAAGGAAGAGGTTTTGGCAGTTTTTCCGGGCTATGATATTCATATAGACCCTCTTTCTTTAAGCGTAGCGTGTCATATCGGTCCCGGCGCATTGGCGGTTGCATGCTGCAAAAAGATAAGTCTCACTTAAGCAGTATCTACCATAAATTGTATATTTTTCTTTGCATACATACTAAATATATGATATACTAGTATTGTATGCAAAGATTTTTTTTGCAGTGATAAGAAAGGCATGGTTATAAAAAAATGGCGAAAGCAAATGACTACGGTGCGTCAAGCATTACCGTTTTAGAAGGTCTTGAGGCTGTCAGGAAACGACCGGGTATGTACATCGGCAGTGTTTCTACCAAGGGACTGAATCATCTGATTTACGAGATCGTGGATAATGCGGTGGACGAGCATCTGGCAGGCTTCTGCGACACCATTAAGGTGACTTTGGAGAAGGACGGTTCTGCAACCGTTGAGGATAACGGACGGGGGATTCCCGTTGGGATGCACGAAAAGGGAATCAGTGCGGAAAGACTGGTGTTTACGACACTTCACGCCGGCGGCAAGTTTGACAACAGCGCATATAAAACC
>CAMWUP010000379.1 GCA_947177465.1 uncultured Lachnospiraceae bacterium | reverse complement strand
AATGGGGGAATGGCTGCTTTTTTAAATCTTCACATATTTGAATGATGAGCTTTCCGCTACTATTTTAATGGTAACGCACGATGCTTTTACGGCAAGCTATGCTTCCAGAATTATTTTTATCAAGGACGGGCGCATCTTTACGGAGCTGAGAAGAGGCGAAGAAGAAAGCCGACGCTCTTTCTTTAACAAAATCATAGACGTAGTGTCTTTGCTGGGAGGTGAACTGAACGATGTTGTTTAAGCTTTCCGTAAAGAATATGAAGAAAAGCATGAAGGATTATGCGATTTATTTTTTGACATTGATTCTGGGCGTCGCCATCTTTTATGTGTTTAATGCCTTAGAGGGACAGAAGGCTATGCTGGGCTTAAGTAAGTCGGGCTATCAGATGGTGAAGTTGATGGTGGAGATGATAGGCATGGTATCCGTGCTGGTTGCTTTTATCCTTGGTTTTCTGATTGTGTATGCCAACAATTTCCTGATTAAACGAAGGAAAAAAGAGTTCGGCGTATATATGATGCTGGGAATGGGAAAAGGTGGAATTTCCGGTATCCTGTTTGGGGAAACCATACTGATTGGGCTGCTTTCTCTGGGGATAGGACTTTTGCTCGGCGTATTTGCCTCCCAGTTTATGTCCATTCTGGTGGCAAAGCTTTTTGAGGCGGATATGACGGCGTATACTTTTTCCGTTTCTGCCACGGCGATGCAGAAGACGGTTATCAATTTTGGTATTATGTATGTGATTGTGCTTGTCTTTAACGCTTTTTCCATCTCACGCTATAAGCTGATAGATTTGTTTCATGCCAGACAAAAGGGTGAAAAGCAGACCATGAAAAATACCGGACTTGCCGTTGCGGTTTTTCTGGCTGCCGCTGCTATTTTAGGTTATGCGTACTATCAGGTGGCTTACCGGCCGGAGAAGGTGACAAATGACCGTGCGATGATGCTGATTGCCATGGGCTGTGTGGGAACCTTCATGGTATTTTGGTCGCTTTCCGGCTTTTTGCTGAAGCTTTTGCAGCGGTTTAAGCGGGTGTACCACAGAAATCTGAACGCCTTTGTGCTGCGGCAGCTTAGCAGCAATATCAATACAGCGGTGTTTTCCATGACGGTCATCTGTCTGCTTTTGTTCGCTACTATTTGTGCCTTCTGCTCGGGCATGAGTATGAACAGCTCTCTCAGAATGAACCTGCTGGAGATGACGCCTGCAGACATTTGTGTGACAAAAAAGGTGGATTTGCCGGCGGAGGGAGATTTTACCGAAATACAGAGAGAAAATGGAGAGAAGACGGTTTTAGAGTCGCTGGCGGATATGGGCTTTGCAGAGCAGAACTTAAGTGAATATGTGGAAATCGGTATTTATGCCTGCAAAGAGCTGACCTTTGGAACCACGCTCGGCGCATATGAAGAAGAACTCAGGGCGCAGTATCCTTTTGTCAATATGGCTGCGTTGGAGGATATTATCAGTGTTTCTGCCTATAACAGGCTGGCGGAGCTGTATGGCAATCCGACTTATGAGCTTGCAGAGGATGAATACTTGATACTGTGTGATTTTGAAGGCATCAGAAACCTTCGGAATGTGGCGCTTTCACAGGGCGAAGAAATTACAATCGGCGCCTTTACATTAAAGCCGCGCTATACAGAGTGCAAAGAGGGATATGTTACAATGAGCGCCAGCCATGTCAACGCGGGGATTGTGATTGTGCCGGACGCTGTGATAGAGGCGGAGTACGGCAGGGCGCTTGCGCGGGAAGCCGATTTTATGGCGGGCAATTATGTCGGAACAACCAAGGAAGAAAAACAGGCGGTAGAGAATATACTGCTGGAGATACCGGATGAAAAGGCGAGAGAATATAAAGGCTTTGATGCGGTGACTAAAATTTCCATTTATGAATCGGCGACAGGACTTGCAACCATCGTTACCTTCCTTGTGCTTTACCTTGGTATTATCTTCCTGATTTCAGGCGCGGCACTGCTTGCCTTGAAAGCATTGTCGGAGAGCACGGACAGCAAAGGGCGCTACGAAATCCTGCAGAAGGTGGGCGCCGATGAAAAGATGATTCACAGGGCGCTTCTGGAGCAGCTTGGCATATTTTTCCTGCTGCCGCTCTTTGTGGCGATGATTCATTCCGTCTTCGGTATGCAGTTCATACAGTTTGCACTTTCTCTCTTCAACCGCGGAGACATGCTCGCCAGCGTGGGCATTACGGCGCTGATTCTGCTTGTTATCTACGGTGGTTATTTCCTTGCCACCTATTACGGAAGCAAACGGATTATCGAGGAGAAGTAGTTTTCAGGAAGGAAGCATATCCAATCGTAGAATTTTGTCATATCCTCTTAAAAAACAGTAGCGCTTACGCCATAACCTGTGTTACAATAAAGGGGCTTTTATAAAATAAAGCTTTGACGTGGTAAAGAATAAGAGTAACACTAGAGGTTTTGGAGGATATTGCATGATTTGGTCAAAAGAGGAAACCCTTTCCAGAGAGGAAATCGAAGCGATTCAGCTCGCCCGTCTGCGACAGACAGTCAGTCAGGTGTGGGAGAAGGTGCCGCCTTACAGGAAAAAAATGGAAGAAGCGGGTGTAAAGCCCGAGGATATAAAGAGCCTGAAGGATTTGTCGAAGCTGCCCTTTGTTACAAAACAGGACATGCGCGACAATTATCCCTTTGGGCTCTTTGCCGTGGATAAAGAGGAGCTTGTACGAATTCATGCCTCAAGTTGGACCAGCGGCAAGCCCACGGTGGTAGTCTATACAAGAAGAGATTTGCAGATGTGGAC
>CAMWUP010000378.1 GCA_947177465.1 uncultured Lachnospiraceae bacterium | reverse complement strand
GTATCCTCTTCCGCATATGCCGTAGAAAACAGCAGGGTTCTTCAGTTCTGCAAGGGCGCGGATAATGACCTCATGATTTTTATTGCGGTTTACTTCACCCACCGACAGCATACAAAAGGTGTTTTCCGCAATCTGAAGCTGACGCCGCATCTGCCTGCGCACCTCTTTGTCCGGCGCAAATTTGAGCGTATCTACCCCCACGCCCGGGATTCGGTATGCCGCCCTTAATCGTCCGTGCAAAAAATTTTCCGCACGCAGAGCATCTTCTCCGTTGATGGTAATAAGGCAGTCTGTGACCATTGCCAGCAGCCACTCCGCCGGATAAAAAAGCAGCCAGTTCAAAAAAGGCGCTCCCTTATAAAAATGAAACCCATGCGCCGTATATATGACATAGGACCCTTTGGCGCCGCAGATTAAAGCCGCAAGCCTTCCCAGCACGCCTCCCATCGGATTATGGCAGTGCAGGACGGTAATTCCCTCCTGCCTTATGATGGAAGCAATCTCACGGAACGCTTTTATGCCGCGCCGAATATGTACAGGGGATTTGGGGATAGAAATTGAATGAAGCCTGATTCCCAGCTTTTCAAGCATGTCTATATCCATCTCATAGACAGGATTGTCAAAATTAGAAGCGTAGTGGATTTCAAATCCTTGTTCCGCCAGTATCTTTACATCATTCATCTCAAATTGCGGCAGAAAACCGCCGGCAGTTGTAATTATCAGTATCTTTTTTGCTTTATCCGCCACAATATTGCCTGTCTCCCTGTTTTTAAGTTACCAAAACCGCCCATACTGAAAATAATGGTTTTTGTAACCTACGTTATTAACGTAATTATTATATACGTTTTTAACGCGTTCCGTCAATATAATATTCATCGGATACTTAAAGTCAGACCGCTTATCACCTTTTTTTACTAACCAGACATACAGGGATTGGAAGGAAGCAAGTGTGTTAAACAGGGGAACCATAGCATGATTGGAGACAACGATTAGGATGAAAGAGACTTACGACCGCCTTGCTGCAGGTGACCGGATACGTTTAAAACGTACCTTGCTCGGACTGACACAGGAGGAAATGGCAGTAAAAATAAACCGCGCTACAAAATATTACGCAGATATAGAACGAGGCTGCTGCGGTATGTCCATCGAAACCCTGATGGCGCTGTCCGCCTCTTTAGATATGTCCATGGACTATATTATTTACGGAAAAGTATCTGATGAAACAGAAAAAAAGAAGCATACAGAAGAAGTATCTGCAATTATCGGCATGTTAGATACTTCCGATACGCGTACACAACAGTATGCCATGAATATGCTCAAGCTGTTTTTTGCCGCATGCAAAACGAAATAAAAGAAGCTCCGCAGACTATGCCTGCGGAGCTTCTTTTTTTATTGCTGCCAACCTGATTACCTCGTCTATGGCAAGCAGATATCCTTCCAGACCCTTGCCGTATATCTGTCCGTCACACGCCGGTCTGGTAACGGATATCCTGCGGAACTCTTCCCTCGCCGTGATATCCGAAATATGTATTTCCATTTTAGGTACCGTAATACTCGCCAGCGCATCCCGGATAGCATAGCTGTAATGGGTATAGGCGCCGGGATTGATGACAATCCCTTCTGTGCCGTCAAAATAGGAGTCCTGCAGCCTGTCTATGATAGCTCCCTCATGATTGCTCTGAAACACTTCGATTGTGCTCCCCGTCTCTTCGCCCTTTTTTGCTATCATGCCAAGCAGATAATCATAGTCCTGCGTTCCATACACACTTTTTTCCCTGATTCCCAAAAAATTAATATTGGGACCGTTCATTACTAATATTTTCATTTTTCTGCCTCCTGTCCGCTTCGGTGGGACCGGCAGCGCTCTTCTCTCTCTGCCACTCTCTCCAAAAGCTCCGCCACAACCTGTTCTACATCCTTTTCATCCACATCTACAATCAAATCTGCACAAGCCTCATATACCGAAGCCCTTTCTGCCATAAGCTCTTCAATTCTCATAATTGGATTGTCGCATTGCAAAAGCGGCCTTGTGGTATCATCCTTTAGCCGCTCCCAGACACCTTTTGGTGAGATACGCAGATAAACCACCGTTCCCAGCTCCTTTAACAAAGCGTGGTTCTCCTCTTTCACGGGAAGTCCGCCCCCTGTGGCAATAATCTTTTCCTCCTGGGATAAGAGCAGCCCCCTGAGACACTCCGTCTCCATCACACGGAAAGCGGCTTCTCCTTTCGTTGCAAAAATATCGCTGACGCTCATGCCTTCTTTTTTCTCAATCAGCTTGTCCGTATCCTCTAAAACCCTGCGCAGCTTATAGGACAGCCGAAACCCTATCGTTGACTTTCCGCAGCCCATAAACCCAATTAATATAACGTTATTCATAAGCTTTCCTTTAATCTCTTGTAAACCTCTTCTGCCTGCTCTTCCGAGACAGATACCTGATTCCACAGTTCGTAAGCGATAATGCCTTGATACAAAAGCATCTTCAGACCGTTAAATGCCGCTCCTCCCGCTTCCTCCACCAGCTGCATAAACTTCGTTTTATTCGGATTGTAAATCAAATCGTATCCCGTATGGATGCGCCGGTAAAAGTCCATTTCCGCAATCACAGCCTTATCCGTGTCAGGATACATGCCCACGTTGGTTGCCTGTACAGCGAGAAAGCTGCCCTCAGGCAGCGCCGTATATTCTGCGAGGGACAGTGCCGCCGCTGCCTGTCTGCCTGCGTACACGTTGACCTCGTCCGCAATCGCAGCCGCCTTCTCCACCGTCCGGTTTAACAG
>CAMWUP010000377.1 GCA_947177465.1 uncultured Lachnospiraceae bacterium | reverse complement strand
GTCTTCGGGAATCGGCGTGCTGATTTCCATGTTGTTTGGAGCGGGAGAGAAAGAGAAGCTTGGCAGGGCAATTTATAACAGCTTTTATGTGCTTTTGGGGGCTGCGTTTGTCATCACGCTGGTGGGAGGCGCAGGCACGGAATTTGTGCTGACGCTTATGGATACGCCGGATGCCGTATTTCCTTATGCGGTGACATATCTGCGGATTACGGCCTTCGGAAGCATTGCTTCCCTGCTATACAGCGGTTTGTTTTCCATTATGCGGGCGTTTGGAAATTCCAAAACGCCCCTTCTCATCATGATTTTTTCCTGTGTGTGCAATGTGGCGCTGGATTTTGTTATGGTACTGTATTTTCATATGGGAGTGGCGGGAGTGGCGCTTGCAACGGTGGCTGCGCAGTTTCTGGCTGCGCTGGTGAGCTTTTGGTATGCTTTTCGCAATATTCCGTGGTTTCGGATTCGTCCGGGGGTGGGAAAGCCGGACAGGGACTTGATTGCAAAGACACTGCGCTTTGGGCTGCCGATTGCCGGACAAAATGCGCTGATTGCGGTTTCCTGCATTGTGCTCCAGATAGTGGTAAACGGCTTTGGAGAGCTGATTGTAACGGCAAATACGGCGGTCTCCAAGATTGAACAGCTTGTGCAGCAGCCATTTACTTCCTTAAGCAGCGCCATGACAGCGTTTACGGGGCAGAATATCGGCGCCAAAAAGCACGACAGGGTGCGGCAGGGATTTCGTGCAGGCTGCCTGTTTATTGCAGTAACCAGTGCCGTGATGCTGTTGGTAATGCAGCTTTTCGGCAGTCAGATTTTGGGATGGTTTGTCTCAGAAGCAGAAATTATAGAAATCGGCGCGAAGGCTCTGCGGATAACGAGCTGGTTCTATATCTTCCTCGGACTGATTTATGTGGTGAGAGGGACGCTGAACGGTGCCGGAGATACGGTATACTCCGCCCTGAACGGAATTATAGAACTGTGCTGCCGGATTGGTCTGGCATATCCGCTGACAAAAATTCCCGTAATCGGCATGTGGGGCTGCTTTTTGTGCAGCGGACTCACATGGACGATTACGGGACTGTTGAGCCTGTGGCGCTATCTGAGCGGAAGCTGGCAGAAAGCGGGCTTAAAGAAATCATAGGTGACTGTGAAACTCGTTATGTAGCAAGTGTCATTGTGCAGATTGTATATTTCAACGCAAACGCGCTCTCGCTCCGAGCTTACCGTAGCGGTACGTAAGCTGCCAAAATACGGCAGCTAAGTGCCGACGGTAAGCAAGGGTTTGCTTATGAAATATGCAATCTGCACAATTCGATTTGCAAAAAATCAGAGTTTCGCAATACTAAAAGGGAACGGAAGCTGTCTGGAGAATTATGCCGGTGTAGGGGGAAAGGGTCAGGGTGCTGCCCTCAAGGGTGTAGTCTCCGATGGCAGTAAGCACGGTGCTTTCTCCTTCGGCGAGCTGGTAGGTCTGTTCTTTATCAGACAGGTTTACCAGTACGAGGCGCGCCTCTTTCGTTTCGGTATCATAGCGGTAAAAAGCGAACACGGGGCTCTGCGTGTCAAGGTAATGTGTCGCGTAGTCCGCCGGCAGATAGCTTTCCTTTGCAGAAATAAGCTCTGAAAAAAAGTCTGTAAGATTTTCACCGGACAGATTGTAGGCTGCAGGGTTCTCATCTCCCTGATAGATATACAGAACGCCGTCTATCCAGCCGATTGCCATCCAGAGCGCTTTGGCTTTCTGTGTGCCGTAAAGGGTCTGTGCACGTTCAGCATCAAAGGTCCATGTGACGGTGTCGTGGTTGCCGAGAAAGCGCAGTTTTTTCTGACCTGCCACGGAGGTATCCTGTTCTGCAGATAAGAAATGCGTAAGTCGGCTGACATATTCCGTATCGGAAAGTCCTGCATGATTTAAGTTGTACATACAGCGGTATAAGGGCATATCGTAAAAAACGTCCGTGTAAGCCGCATAGGAAGGAATCGGGTGGAAATTCTCCGGCAGAAGCAGCGGTTCCTTGCCGCCTGCAGTAAAACCTTCCCGAATTGCTTTCACGATATTGACGCCGCCCATAAGACCGGAAGCGCTGGCGCGTAAGCCCGCGGCAGAATTCCAGTTGGGAAGACCGCCCATGGAACAGTCGATGCGGGCGCCGTCCAGACTGATGGTCTGCGCATAATATTCTGCCAGCTCCACCGTATAGTCGTAGTAGTCAGGATGATTATAATCGAAGGAAACACATTCCCATTCAATCTGATTGCTGCCGTTAATATCCTTGCTAATCCAGTCGTCATGTTCTTTGGCAAAAGGATAGACCGGACGGGGACCATGGGGAACGAAATCAAAGAGTACCTTCAGCCCAAGCGCGTGCGCCTCGTCGATATAGGCAGCAGCGCCGTCTATGCCGCCGTAGCGTGCGTCAATCAGTCCCTGGTCGATGGGCTCGTATACATTGTCGCCGGTGTGCTGGAAAACAGGAAGCAGCCATACGGCGGAAAAGCCCATGTCGGCAATATTCTGTAATTCCTCTGTATATTCCTGAAGCGTAAGCTGATTAAAATAACCGGTATCCATGGTGCCATACGGATGCCCCGAATAGATGGCGTTCAGACCCTCCGCAGCGGTGGTGTCCTCCGGTACATGATAGCCGAGCTGCGCCCAGAAGTCGGAGACGGCACGGTAGGAATCCTCTCCTTTCTCAGGCATCAGCAGATAGAGCGTACCGATTTCCAATGGAGCGTCCTTGCTGATATAGCCCTCTGTGGCGGATAAAAATGCTGTGCAGGGG
>CAMWUP010000376.1 GCA_947177465.1 uncultured Lachnospiraceae bacterium | reverse complement strand
CTATATTATCAATTTATCAGTTTTAAAAATTAAATCCATCTTTTGATTACATTTTAAGATAATCTTACTTTCTTTTTATTAGATTTGCAAATCAAATATCATATATTTTCTAAATCCTCAATATGTGATGACGTACGGCGCTATATTAGACTGGGGAAATTTTGTTGATTTCTCAGCTTATGCATCTAACGGTTCCTCTTGGGAAAAGGTCAATACTTATGAGAGAAAGGTAGAATATAAAACCAGAGCATACTATGCTGATGGCAGTTTTTGCTGCGACCTGCCCACCGACTCTCATGTTTGGCTGACCCAAAACTGCTCCCGTGGAGACAAAAATAAAAATTTCGTTGCTGTTACAAGTGTAGAAACTGATACCGGAAAAAGATATGATTTTCAGGGCAACGGTTTCATCGACTTGACCTACAATAACCGCTATGTTACCGTCGGGAGCATTCTTCTCAGAAAAGCATAAATATATTTAGACAAGTATTCAAAATGGCTGCCATATACAAGTCGTATTTGGCAGCCATTTACTATCCAACATTGCAATAATTTATCGATTCACTGCCGCAATAAACCGCATAAATCCTTCCCTGCCTTCCGGCGTGCGCTTATAGACGCCGGCGTCCTCAAGGACGCGCAGAAATACATGTCCGATTTCATCCTCGATAATACCATCGATATTGGATGCATCCACTTTTTCATATTTCGGAAGGAACTGCTCCACCCAGTCGGCATGTTTGAAGAGCGCCTCGTCTGCCCGCAAGTCGCTGCCGGATAAAACCGCCTGCTTTAACTCTGCCATCTCCGCTTTCAGACGGGCAGGAAGCACCGCAAGCCCCATCACCTCAATCAGCCCGATATTCTCCTTTTTGATATGGTGCAGCTCGGCATGGGGATGGTAAACGCCAAGGGGATGCTCCTCGGTGGTAATATTGTTGCGCAGAACCAAATCCAGCTCATACTTGCCGCCCCGCTTTCTGGCAATGGGCGTAATGGTGTTGTGCGGCTCCCCGTCTGTCTCAGCAAAAACAAAGGAAGCCTCGTCCGTGTAGCCGCGCCAGGTATCCAGTATCTTATCCGCCAGTGCAATGATTCTGTCCGTATCTGTTCCGCTGAGGCGAATCACGGACATGGGCCATTTCACAATTCCCGCCTCCACGTCCGCAAAACCTTTTACGGAAAAAGCCTCCTCCACAGGCGCTTTCGCCATGGCAAATTCATAGTGCCCTCCCTGAAAATGGTCGTGACTTAAAATAGAGCCTCCCACAATAGGCAGGTCCGCATTGGAGCCGACAAAATAGTGAGGGAACTGCTTTACAAAATCAAACAGCTTGCAGAATGTTGCATGTTCAATCTTCATAGGAATGTGTTCACTGTTAAACACAATACAGTGCTCGTTGTAATAGACATAGGGTGAATACTGGAAGCCCCACCTGCTGCCGTTGATGGTCACCGGTATGATGCGGTGGTTCTGTCTCGCCGGATGATTGAGCCTGCCTGCGTAACCTTCATTTTCCCGACAGAGCAGGCATTTGGGATAACCGGACTGCTTTGCGCTCTTTGCCGCCGCGATTGCCTTTGGGTCCTTTTCCGGCTTGGAGAGATTGACGGTAATATCCAGCTCACCGTACTCCGTTGCCGTCACCCACTTTTCATCGCGGGCAATCCGATAACGCCGGATATAATCCGAGTCACGGCTGAGCTTATAGTAATAATCCGTTGCCGCCTCCGGCTCTTCTTCATAAAGACTCTGAAACTTCGCAATCACCTCACTGGGGCGCGGCACCAAAAGACCCATTATCTTTGTGTCAAATAAATCCCTGTAGGCAACACTGTTTTCCGGAATCAGCCCCTTCTCGCAGGCATAATCCAGCATGCCGGCAAGAATCTGCTCTAACTCCGCTCCTGTATCCTGCTTCTGTTCATCCGCGCATCCATTTTCACCCGCCTGTCCGCTGCCGGTTTCGACACTCATGTCATCTTCCGGTGCATCCAGTCCGAAAAGCTCCAACAGCCGGTTCACCGTATAAATTTTATCTGCCGGCTCTATCAGTCCCGTTCTTAACCCGTACTCTGTCAGTCTGTCAATATACACTTGTATCATACCATTTCCTTCCTTTCCCCAAATACCTTTTACAATCTTCCTGATACGTCGCCGGCACTCCATAAGAAAATGCCGCTGACAGCAAACATTTCACAATTACAATACTACCGGTCCATCGCCGATTTCCACCACATAAAAATCCGCCTCATAGCCAATTTTTTCCTTATATGCTTTTCCTACCTGCTTGATAAAATTATCAATTGCCTCATCCTTTACTATGCTGACTGTGCAGCCGCCGAAGCCCGCGCCCGTCATGCGGGAACCGATAACGCCCTCCACCTTCCATGCCTCTTCTACCAGCGTGTCCAGCTCGATGCCCGTCACCTCATAGTCATCCCGCAGGGACACATGGGACTGGTTCATCAGTTTGCCAAAAAGCGTGATGTCATTTCCTTTCAGCGCCTCGACTGCTTTTACAGTACGGCGGTTTTCATACACGGCATGTCTGGCGCGCCTTACGCGCACTTCATCCGCAATCACACTACAATTTGCCTCAAATGCTTCCTCGTCCAAATCGCCCAGCGTTTTAATGTCTATTACCTTCTGCAGCTCGCGCAGCGCTTCCTCACATTCGCTTCTGCGCTCATTATATTTAGAGTCGCCCAGTCCGCGCTTTTTGTTGTAGCAGGCGATTACTATTTTCGCTCCCGCAAGCTTTACCGGCGCATACTCATAGGACAAAT
>CAMWUP010000375.1 GCA_947177465.1 uncultured Lachnospiraceae bacterium | reverse complement strand
GCCCGTCACTGCCGCCGCACTTCATGCCGACAATCAACCTGCCCGTTCCCACCTCGGTACGGGTAAAGCCCTTCGCATACGCAATCAGCTCCCTGCAAACCTGAATACCTTCTGCAATCTCGTCTTCACATTCCTGCGCCACCAGAAACCGCACCCTGTCAGGGTCATATTCGCCAATATATTCCTTCAGCACATCTATATTACTGTTCTCGCATCCAAGCCCCAGTACCAGCACACCGCCGGCATTGGGATGATTGATTAAATCCGCCAGAATCGTGCGGGTATGCTCCTGATCGTCTCCCATCTGGGAACAGCCGTAGGGGTGCGGAAATGCGACAACCTCCTCCACATTTCCTTCCACATAATCGTTGGCCTGTTTTGCAATCGCCTCCGCCACATTGTTGACACAGCCTACCGTGGGAATGACCCAGATTTCATTGCGGACGCCCACCTTGCCGTCCTTCCGTTCAAAGCCCCAAAACATGGCTTCTTCCTTTTCCTTGAGCGAAACCGCTGTCGGCTCATACGTATAATCCAGCAAATCGCCAAGCGCTGTTTTTACATTGTGTGTATGAATCCACTGCCCCTTATGAATATCTTCTTTGGCATTACCGATTCTAAAGCCGTATTTGATTACTTCGCCGCCCGCAGGAATTTCACAGACTGCCATCTTATGACCGGCCGGAATTTCCTCCGCCGCCGTCACGGTAATCTCCCTGCCTTCCACGGTTACAGTAATCTCTGTCCCCGTGGAAATAGAATTTAACGCCACAATTACATTGTCATTATCATTGATTTTTATAAAATCCTGCATAACGCTGCCCTCATCCCGTTTTCTTTGATATCGTCAAGATAAGAAGCCACCGCATCGGACAGCCCCTCTACCTTTGTCAAATCCTGCCCATGGAAGCTTTCATTGGAAAGATATGCGTCTACAAAGGTCTTTGTATCTTTACTGCTGTAGTCACGGAAGAATTCCAGCACGGCCGCATCGTCCATAATATTGTATTCCTGTCCGTTTCTGTGCCCGATAAGCGCTTTATCGCGGATTTCGCTGCCCGTGTAGAAAGCCATCAGCGCTGCAACGGAGAAGGTCAGATGTACCGGAAGCCTGCCATATTTCTCCACATATCCCAAAAAGCTGGGCAGACATCTTGCACGCCATTTGGATACGGAATTTAAGGAAATGGACAGAAGCGCATGCTTTACATACGGATTGTTAAAACGGGTAATCACCGCATTGGCAAACTCCTCCAGCTCTTCCTTGGGAAGCGTCAGCGTGGGTATCACTTCGTCGAAGATGGTCTTCATCATAAAGCTCTTCACATCCTCGTCCTGCATCGATTCCAGCACGATATCGTTACCTGCAAGGTAAGAAGCAAGTACAAAGGAAGTGTGCGCCCCGTTCAAGATACGCACCTTGCGCTGCTTGTACGGCTTCTGGTTGTCGGTAAAGATAACCGGCATCCCCGCGTCGGGAAGCGGAAACTCCCTGCTGATATCCTTGTCGCTCTCAATCACCCAGAGTGCAAAGGGCTCGCCCGTCACCAGAATCCTGTCCTCGTAGCCCAAATCCGCCCAGATGGACTCTACTTCGTCCCTCGGATAGCCGGTGATGATTCTGTCTACCAGCGTGGAAGTAAAGATACATGCTTCTTCCACCCATGACTTGAAACCGTCCTCCAGTCCCCAAAGTTCAATAAACTGCATCACACATTTTTTCAGCATAATGCCATTGTCGTCAATCAGCTCTACCGGCAGCATGACAAGTCCCTTGTCTTCCGCTCCGTGAAAGAACCGGTATCTTTCATATAAAAATTTGGTCAGCTTGCCCGGGAAGGTCTTTGGCGGCTCTAATTCCATTTTATCCGTATCGTCAAAAACAATACCTGCCTCCGTCGTATTGGAAACCACAAAACGCAGGGTGTCGATTTTTGCCAAATCCATATATTTTTCATACTCTTTATAGGTATCCACGGCGTCCGCAACCGCAGTCACCACGCGATTCTGCACCTTTGCCTCCCCGTCCACGATACCCCTTAAGGAAACGGTATACTGGCAGTCCTGCTCATGAAACATATCCAGGCTGCCAAACTCAATGGGCTTGATTAAAACAATGTCTCCATCAAATTTGCCGGATTCATTGGCAATGTCAATCATATAATCCACAAATCCGCGAAGGAAATTTCCTTCTCCAAACTGTACTACCCTGATGGGTTTCTCTTTTTTGCCGCTAATTGCTTTGTTTAATCGTTCCATGTTCCCTCTCCTTACCTTCATTCACATTTTTCTACATTTGCACCTGCAGATGCTGTTCGTTATGTAAGTGCTTTCATATTGATTTTACTGCTTTTTCCATCTTTCGTCAATAAGAAATTAGGGGACCAGAGAGACAATTTAGACTTGCGGCAAGTCACGCCGGGCAAGCGTCCCTATCCCTATGCAGACCGTATAAAAACGCCGGCACAAAGTCATGCTTGCATGACTTGGCGAGGTTCTTTCGAGCCTAGTACCGTTGCGTTTTTATCCGAGCGGGAGCGTGTCTGCATAGGGATAGGGACGCTTGCCCGGCTGAATGTAGCAATACTGCCCCTCTCCTCGTAGGGGAGTCGGGCAGCGCGGAGCTCCCTCCGAGCCGGCGCCCTGCGGGAGCAGGGCATGGCGACCCCTGCGGTATGCAGCGGGAAGCGGAGCCATATGCCTGTGCAGACCGTATAAAAACGTTGGCGCTTAGCGAGGTCCCTCACGAGCTTAGCGTCCACTACGTTTTTATCCGAGCGGGAGCGCGTCTGCAC
>CAMWUP010000374.1 GCA_947177465.1 uncultured Lachnospiraceae bacterium | reverse complement strand
CTTCATATCTACCGCTCCCTTCTAGACAATTCCCCGGCCTTCACGTACCTTCTTGCTCAGATGGTTACATACAAGCACAAGCACGCAGCCGACCAATGACTTAAACAGACCAACCGCGGTCGTATACCCGTAGTTTGGAATCGCGCCGCTGTTAAAACTCTGGTAGTAGATATAAGTTTCCAAAACGTTCGCCGTATCCAACACTGCATCGTTCTGCAGTACGAATGCGGATTCAAACAGATTCATAACCTTTGCAAGGTTCAAAATCAATACAGTCAATATTGTATTTTTCAAAGCCGGAAGCGTAATATAATACATCTTTCCCCATCGTCCTGCGCCATCGATGGAGGCTGCTTCATAAAGCTCCGTATTCAAACCGGCAAGCGTCGCCATAAAGATAACGGTCTGCCATCCGGTTTCTTTCCAAATATTAATAATGTAATAAGCGCCTCTCCACCACTTTGAGCTTCCCAAAAAGTATATCATCTTATCCGGCTGCAGAACACCTATGGAAACCAAAAAGGAATTTACAAGGCCCTGCGTAGTCGGAGCAAGAATCAGGGAAAACAGGGATGCCGTAACAACCCATGATAAAAAGTGGGGCAGGTAAATGATTGTCTGCACTACTTTTTTAAAGTGCAGATTAAATATCTCATTCAAGAAAATAGAAACAATAACCGCAATAAAGGTCGTCAGAATCAGCTTAATAATACTGATTTGCAGAGTATTGGTAAAAGCGCTCCAAAAGCCGGGCATCTCAAACATTCTTTTAAAGTTTGCTAAACCAGTAAAAGTCGGCGCTTTAATACCATTATAATTTGTAAATGCGTACCGAATACCAAGCATCGGCAAATAGCAGAATATAATGGCAAAAACAAATACGGGAAGAAACATTATGTAAAAGCCCTTATATCTATTGATACGCACGCCCAACGGTTTATTGGACTTAACCGGTTTTTGTTTTTTACTATTCTTCATATACATTCTTCCTCTTCAACCAGACTAAATTATGTTCCATTATGAATTACGTGGAGCCATACAAAGCATGGCTCCACCTATTCACTTTCTAAGTAAATGTACAGTATTTATCTGTTATTCAAAGAATCCACTATCATCTGTGACCATTCTGCACCATGCTCAGCTTCATACTGTGCATATGCATCCTCAATTGACAGTTCTCCCATAACCACCTTTGCAATCAGACCATTCTTCAATGTTGTCAAATCACCATTGTACTGACTCATTTCATCAGTGGTCGGAACCAAAACGGCAAGCTTACTGTTCTGTGCAAACAAGGTTGCAGAAGCAAGGTTCTCTGCTGCCCTGCTCTCGTCTGCAGGGTCATTTGCCAAATCAACCAAAGCCAGAGCCGGGTCGATGTGAGCCTTTGTATACTGGGTTCCGGGATTCTCAAGGTTGTCAAGTCCGTGGAACTCGCCTTCCTGATAAACCTTCTCTGTTTCAGTACCCTCATACAGAGTCTCCGCTGCTGTTGACCAGTGAACGCCTTCTACACCGTAGGTGAAGAGGAACTGTACATCGCCGCCATCCTGCATTGCTTCGATGAAGTATTTGAACACGCCTTCCGGATTCTTGCAGGTGGAAGAAATACACCATACAGGAGGAATACGGTCAAGGTATGCGCCAACCTCTGCGATAGGAGGAAGCGCTACCAGTTCGGAATCAACACCATTGTTTTCAAGGTTTGTCTTTAAGTTGGTTGCCCATGTGCCTGCCCAGTAGGTAAATACGCCGAAGTCATCACTGTAAAATTTGTTACGGCAGTCCTTTGTACCATTGGTAAGAGTGGTCGGGTCAATCCAGCCTGCTGCATAAGCGTCAGCCAGTCTCTGAAGTGCATCCTTCATGGAATCCTCGCTAAAGCCGTCTACCCATGTGCCGTCTTCTTTCTGATAGAAGCTGGGATATGCATCCTGATAAAACTCAGGCAGATAGTTGATATACGGAGCCTCTGCGCCGATGAAACCCGATGCCGATACTGCATACTTGCCGTTTGCAACAAAGTTTGCGCACATCTCAGAGTACTCTGCATAGTTGGTAGGAACCTTGCCGTCATTGTACTGGTCAATCCAAGCCTGCTTTACATAAGTAACACATCCGTTACCACGTGCCGACGGCATGCCATACAGATGTCCGTCAATCTTTACACCTTCTACAACGCCTGCGCCGTCATAAGCTTCCTGTCTCTGCTTCAGCTCGGAATTCTCCCAGGCTTCCGTCATATCCCACAGTACGCCTTCTGCTGCATAACCTGAGTAATAAGTACTGGAAAGGATCATAACATCCGGCCAGTCGCCGCCTGCGATAATCTGACCCACATTGTCGTAATAAGCATCATGGTCAGGCTGGATTACATTAACCTTAATTCCGGTCAGTTCTTCAAATTTAGCCCAGAACTGATCCCGCGCATTCGGCTCCGTGAATACGGTACCGTCAACCAGAACAGTAATCTCCGAAGGTTTTTCAACCTCATCTGCTGCCGGTTCCGGCGTCGACTCATCCTGTCCGCCATTGTTGTCCGCTGCCGGCGTAGTGTCTGCCGGAGTACTGCTGCCGCCATTGTTGTCTTTGTTGGCATCATCACCACATCCCGCTAAGGAGAATACCATGGTAGCTGCCAAAAGCATTGCAATAAACTTTTTTTTCATAACTACCTCCTAAAACATTTTATGTAAGTGCTTTCACACCTTGGTTAAATGATAACATACCATTATATGTTTGTAAAGCAAAATTTCAAAGAATTTTTATATTTATTTGTAAAGATATAGCAGAAA
>CAMWUP010000373.1 GCA_947177465.1 uncultured Lachnospiraceae bacterium | reverse complement strand
CAGTTGTATGTGTGTCGGGCGGCGGCACGAATCTGCAGGCGATTTTAGATGCCATAAAGAACGGACAGGTCACCAACACGGAAATCATAGCGGTTATCAGTAACAATGCGGGTGCGTATGCGCTTACGCGGGCAGAGAAAAACGGGATTTTGGGGATACTGCTTTCGCCGAAGAACTATCCGGACAGGGAAAGCTATCATGCGGCGTTCATGGAAAAAATGAGGGAGCTTGCCCCCGATTTGATTGTGCTGGCAGGTTTTCTCGTCAGGATGCCAAAGGAAATGACAACGGAGTTTGAGGGGAAGATAGTCAATATTCATCCTTCCCTGATTCCTTCCTTCTGCGGTGTGGGCTATTACGGACTAAAGGTGCATGAGGCGGTTCTTGCACGCGGAGTTAAAATTACCGGTGCGACCGTGCATTTTGTCGATGCGGGTATGGATGAAGGACCGATTATCGCGCAGAAGGCAGTACATGTGAAGGAAGATGACACGCCGGAGAGCTTACAGCGGCGCGTCATGGAAGAGGCGGAGTGGATTCTGCTGCCACAGGCGATAGATGATATAGCAAACAATCGTCTGACGGTGCAAAACGGATATGTAAGAAAGGTATAAAGATATGAAAGTATTAATTGTAGGCGGCGGCGGAAGGGAGCATGCCATTGCAGTCAGCATGAAAAAAAGCCGTCGGCTGGAAAAGCTTTACTGTGTGCCGGGCAATGCGGGCATCGCGCAGATAGCGGAATGTGAGCCTTCCATCAGCGTCATGGAATTTGACAAAATAGCGGCATATGCCAAAGAAAAACAGGTGGATTTGGTGTTTGTCGCGCCGGATGACCCGCTTGTAGGCGGTCTTGTGGACGTTTTGAAGGAAGCGGGGCTGCGCGTGTTCGGACCGGATAAAAAGGCGGCAATTTTAGAGGGAAGCAAAGCTTTTTCTAAAGATTTGATGAAAAAGTACCATATTCCCACGGCGGCGTATGAGACCTTCGACAATCCGGATGCCGCGCTTGCCTATCTGGAGACGGCAAAAATGCCGATTGTCTTAAAGGCTGACGGTCTGGCGCTGGGAAAGGGCGTGCTGATTTGTAATACGCTTGCGGAGGCGAAGGCGGGCGTAAAGGAAATTATGCTGGATAAGCATTTCGGAAGCGCCGGAAACTGTATGGTAATCGAAGAGTTCATGACGGGACGGGAGGTGTCCGTGCTTGCTTTCGTGGATGGCAGAACGATTCGCCCCATGACCTCCGCACAGGACCATAAGCGCGCCAAGGATGGTGACGAGGGCTTGAATACGGGCGGCATGGGCAACTTTTCCCCCAGTCCCTTCTATACTAGGGAAGTCGACGATTTCTGTCAAAAGCATATTTATCAGGCGACGGTGGACGCCATGGCGGCGGAAGGCAGGGAATTTAAAGGCGTGATTTTCTTCGGGCTGATGCTGACGGAGGAAGGTCCTAAGGTGTTAGAGTACAATGCCCGGTTCGGGGACCCTGAAGCGCAGGTGGTGCTCTGCCGGATGAAAAATGATATTCTGGACGTGGTGGACGCCTGCATAGACGGTACTTTGGATAAGATAGCTTTGGCGTTTGAGGACAATGCGGCGGTCTGCGTGGTGCTTGCCTCCGACGGTTATCCGGTTGCCTATGAAAAAGGCTTTGAAATAACCGGACTTCAGAATTTTGACGGCAGGGAAGACTATTATTGTTTTCACGCGGGGAGCAAATTTGATGCCGAAGGGCGTGTCGTGACAAACGGCGGACGTGTGCTCGGTATCACGGCAAAGGGCGCTACCTTGCGCGAGGCGCGCAAGAAAGCGTATGAAGCAACAGAATGGGTAGATTTTTCCAACAAATATATGCGTCATGATATCGGAAAAGCCATAGATGAAGCGTAAGTTATTTTTTAGAAAGAGGTGAGGACATGCACGAAGGCAGGGATATGTTGAAAATGGAGGGATACAACAGACCGAAAACGTGTGAGAAGTGCGACGGTGTTATGGTATTTATGGGGGTTGGCGAGTACCAATGCGAGGATTGCGGCGCAGTTGCCTATGACGACTACGGCAAAGTCCGCCTCTATATAGAAGGGCACAGGGGAGCAACGGCATCACAGATAGAGCAGGGAACCGGTGTGAAGCAGCGCTCTATCCGCAATATGCTGAAGGAGGGAAGGCTGGAGATTACGCCGGAGTCCAAAGTCTTTTTACATTGTGCAATTTGTAAAAAGGAAATCCGCTCCGGAAGTATGTGTCCGGAATGTGAACAGAATTATCACCGCCGCATCGAGGATGAGCAGAGAAAGATGAAGAATTCGATGCAGGGCTTTGGAATCGGAAAAGAAGAGCAGCAGGGAGAGAAGCGTTTCAAATTCGAATGATACATAATCTTTGCGTTATACATGGAAAGGAAAATTATGCAGTACTTAGGAGAAAAGGACAGAAGAAGGAGTAGTAGGATAACAGCAGCGGTATTCGGGTTGTTGTGCATAGCGATTTTGGCGCTGCTGCCTGCAAGAGAGGTGCTGGCGGTAGAAGGGACGGTGACGGCATCCTCTGCCAACATACGTGCCGGTGCGGACCCGAACAGTCAGATTCTGGCAAGCGTATTGAATGGAGACAAACTGTCAATCAAGGAGGAAGTGACGGGAACTGACGGAAATGTGTGGTTTTATTTCTTTATTGATTCTGACAGATTTGGGTACGTCCGTTCGGATTTGGTTAAAAATTATGACGGCAGTGCAGCGTCTGCTACCGCCACCTTTACACCAACGGCGACACCGACGCCGGCGCCTGCCACA
>CAMWUP010000372.1 GCA_947177465.1 uncultured Lachnospiraceae bacterium | reverse complement strand
GGATATTATTTCCGTGCGCAGCAGAAGGATTTGGGACAGGTAAACGGTTATATCGAGGAAATGATGGAAGGACAAAAGGTGGTAAAAGTATTCTGCCACGAAGAAAAAAGTCTGGAGGAGTTTCGGAAGATTAACGAACAGCTCAGGGACAGTGCGGACAATGCCAACAAATTTGCCAATATCATGATGCCGATAAACGGCAATATCGGTAACATCAGTTATGTACTCTGCGCGGTGGTGGGCGCGGTGCTGGCATTAAATGGCTATATGGGACTCACGCTGGGCGCGCTTATCTCGTTTCTTACCCTGAACAGAAATTTCACCCAGCCGATTACACAGATAAGCCAGCAGATAAATTCTATCGTTATGGCGCAGGCGGGTGCAAGGCGTGTGTTTGAGTTAATGGATGAAGAGCCTGAGACGGACGAGGGCTATGTGGAGCTTGTAAACGCCGAGAAAGATGCGGATGGCGCGATAAAGGAAGTGGAAAAAAGAACCGGTTTCTGGGCGTGGAAGCATCCTCATAAGGCGGAGGGTACCGTAACCTACACGCCGCTGACGGGCGATGTGGTGTTTGACGACGTGGATTTCGGCTATGATGAGAAAAAGCAGGTTCTATACAATATCAAAATGTTTGCCACCCCGGGACAGAAAATTGCCTTTGTGGGAAGCACGGGTGCGGGCAAGACCACCATTACCAATTTGATTAACCGTTTTTATGATATACAGGACGGGAAAATCCGCTACGACGGCATCAATATCAATAAAATAAAGAAAGCAGATTTACGCCGTTCGCTGGGCGTTGTGCTGCAGGACACCCATCTGTTTACCGGCACGGTTATGGAAAATATTCGTTACGGCAGACTGGAAGCGACGGACGAGGAGTGCATTGCCGCGGCAAAGCTGGCAAATGCAGATGGCTTCATCACCCGTCTGCCGGATGGCTATCAGACACTTCTCACCGGCGACGGCAGCAATTTGAGTCAGGGCCAGCGGCAGCTCCTTGCCATTGCAAGAGCGGCGGTGGCGGACCCGCCGGTGCTGATACTGGACGAGGCGACCTCTTCCATTGATACCCGTACGGAAAAACTGGTGCAGGAAGGGATGGACCACTTGATGCAGGGCAGGACCACCTTTGTCATTGCCCATAGGCTTTCCACCATCAGAAATGCAGACTGCATCATGGTTATGGAGCAGGGACGCATCATCGAAAGAGGAAACCACGAGGAGCTGATTGCAGAGAAAGGAAAGTATTATCAGCTCTATACAGGGAAGTTTGCTTCGTAGGGAGAAAGCACGGATGAAAAAGAAAATTCACTGCAAATTATTGTTAGTGCCGCTTGGCATGTATGGCTTGATGCTGGGTATTGCCCTGTTCTGGTGTCTGGCACAGATATTTCACCTGACGCAGCAGGTATGGCTGAATATCGGGGTTGCGACGGGGATTTTATTTATGGCGCTTTCTTTTATTGCGCCGCTTACAGGACTGATTACGGGAATTGCAAGCGTGGTGCTGAAGCGGAAATATGATATGGTGACTTTCGGTTCTGCGTCTGCAAAAGGGCAGAAGCTGGCGGATAGAGAAAGAAAAGCGGAGAGAAGCTGGCGGATAGCGGCAGTTCTGAATCTTGTGCTGGGTGTTGTATCTGTGGCGCTGTGCGTTTATTTTGTGTTTTTGATTCGGTCTTTATGATGAATAAGCCTGTGAAATCGGCAAATGCGGGTTGAGATGAAAACAAAGGGAAGCAGACGGAAGCTGCGGAAAGGAGTGCTTATGAAAATAGGAGCGTTGGAAGCAGGCGGCACTAAAATGGTGTGCGCAATCGGCAATGAAAACGGAGAAATTTTAAAACGGGAGGTTTTCCCTACCATCACACCGGAGGAAACCATGCCGCAGATGATTGCGTTTTTCCAAAAGGAAGAGGTGGAGGCGCTGGGCATCGGCTGTTTCGGTCCCATTGACCCGAGAAAGGGAAGCAAAACTTACGGCTATATCACTTCCACGCCGAAGCTGGCGTGGCAGAACTATAACATTGTGGGAGAATTTGAAAAAGCGCTTCACTGTCCGGTGGGCTTTGACACGGATGTCAATGCTGCCGCCTTGGGAGAAGCATTTTACGGCATCACAAAGGGGCTGCAAAACAGCATTTATATTACAGTCGGCACGGGCATCGGCGTGGGCGTCTATTCAGAAGGGAGGCTGCTGCACGGCATGATGCATCCGGAGGCGGGACATATTTTGATGAGGCGGCATCCGGCTGACACATTCGAGGGCTGGTGTCCTTTCCACAAAGACTGTCTGGAAGGGCTTGCTGCGGGACCAGCTTTGGAGAAGCGCTGGGGCAGCAAGGGCGATACACTGACGGACAGGGAAGAGGTCTGGGAAATAGAGAGTTATTATATTGCGCAGGCATGTGTTGATTACTGTATGATACTGTCGCCGGAACGCATCGTGCTGGGAGGCGGCGTGTTAAAGCAGCCGTCCTTGCTTCCCCTGATTCGGAAAAAATTCACGGAGCTTTTGGCGGACTATATCAGAACAGAAGAGGTTCATGATGTTGAAAACTACATTGTACCGGCAAGCTTACATGACAATCAGGGCGTTATGGGTTGCATCAGGCTGGCGCTGCTGGCAGTGGACGAAAACCGGTAGACGCACTTGCCAAGGTCGAAGAAGCTGACAAATTGAAGTTTATAGAGAATGTAAGTAAGGAGTTTGGCAATGAAAAATAGCCGATTTGCAGTTTTCATAATCTTGACTTTTTTAATTTATGTAATGTCCAATGGAGAATGGTGTATCCCGATTTTTGCAT
>CAMWUP010000371.1 GCA_947177465.1 uncultured Lachnospiraceae bacterium | reverse complement strand
GTAGCAATTGTGCTGCTCGTCTGTGAGATTCCCATTGAATTGTATGCAACTACCACACAGGAGAGGCTTGACCAGGAATTGGAAAACAGGGACGAGCTGCAGGGAGAAATTGATGAGAATAATCAGGAAGTAAATGCCCTGAGGGACAAGGAAGCTGCTTTGCAGGGGGATTTGAACAGCTTAAAGGAGCAGCTTATGGAAGTGAGCGAAAAGCTGGAGGAGCTGGAGGGAAAAATTGCCCTGAAGGAAGAGGAAATCGACAGAACCATGGCGGAGCTGGAGGACGCAAAGGAAACGGAGCAGTGGCAGTACCAGTGTATGGTGGAGCGAATACAGTATGTGTATGAGCAGGGCGAAATGGACTATCTGGAGCTTCTGTTTTCCATTGGCAGCTTTAGTGATTTCTTAAACTATAGTGAGTATGTGTCCGCCGTTGCCGAGTATGACAGAAACATGCTGGAGGAGTATGAGGCGACAAGGCTTCTGATTGAAGAGAAGGAAGAACAGCTTCTGGCGGAAAGAGCGGAGCTGGACGAATATGTAGTTGCAGCGGAAGCAGAAAAGAGTAAGATTGCAGGGCTTATCAGCCAGACTGCCAGCCGTGTTTCCGAAAATAGTGAGTTTCTGGCACGGGCGGAAGCAGATGCGGAAGCACTGGAAGCAGAGATGAAAAGGACGGAAGCGAATATCGAAGCGCTGAAAAAGCAGATTGAAGAGGAAAAGAGACTTTCAGAGGCGGCGGCAAACGCGGCGTGGAGGGATATCTCAGAAGTGACTTTTGCGGATGGAGATTTGGCGCTTTTAGCTGCCATTATCTACTGTGAAGCGGGAGGAGAGCCCTATGCGGGGAAGCTTGCGGTCGGCGCGGTAGTCATTAATCGTCTGCTTAGTTCAAAATATCCGGATACTGTTTTGGGGGTTATTACGCAAAAAAAGCAGTTTTCGCCCGTGGGCAGCGGGAGGTTTGAAGTGGTACTTACTGCAGGCAGGGCCAATGAAGACTGCTACAAGGCGGCCAGGGAAGCGATGTCCGGCGTCACCAATGTGGGAAACTGTCTGTATTTCAGAACGCCGATAGAAGGGCTGACCGGAATCAGCATCGGCGGACATATTTTTTATTAGAAGAAACAGGATTACAGGCCAAGACTATCCAGTTCGTTCTGCAGGCAGCCGAACTGGCTGCCGTAAATCAGCGACAGCAGGTGATTAAGCTGCCGGAGCGCTGCTTTTAACATGTCGGCGGACAGCAGTGCCTGTTCAAAGGCGTCCGCAAGCTCGTCTAAATCGACTACTTTTACCGTGCCATCCGGCAGGATAACAACGTCGGCGAGCAAATCCGTAGTCACCAGACGGTTGGAGGAAGCATCATAATCGCACTGTATGATGTCGCAGTACCAGCAGTACAGGCTTCCGTCGGAGCGGTAAAACTTGCTGACCTTAAAGCCGTCCTTTAAAAAATAACAGGAAGCGCCGTACTGAAATTTGGTTTTGGGATTCAGCGTGTCCCATGTGGTGACGATGATTTCATCGGTTTGCTTGACAACTTTGTCGTCTTTTAGCAGGATACATTCATCGGGTATCAGACGTTTGCGGTAAAGAGTTAATTTATTCATTGGCAACCTCAGCATTTAAAAGAATATCAGGGAACTTGTCCGACATATAGTGATTAAAATACTACACCTCTATATATGGGAAGTCAAATAGAAATCGCATCAAAATTGTCTAAAAGTAGCGAAAACAACTAGACAAGAAGTGGAAAAGTGGTATAATTTATGGTGTATTCTTTTTGAGACGGTTAAGCGCATGTTGGAGGATAAAATTGTGGCAAGGCGCAAAAAATACGACAAAAGTGTATATCAATCACTGGCGTTGATTACACAATTTGGAATCAATATGCTGGTTCCTGTTTTTTTGTGTTCTTTTGCAGGAATCTGGCTGGACGAAAAATGCGGCACTTCTTTTTGGATGATACTGCTCTTTTTCGTAGGCGCGCTGGCCGGTTTTCGAAATATTTACATTATGGCAAAGCGGATATATGACAGCAAGGACAGGGATGCGCATGACAGATAAATTAAAAAAGACTGACAGAGCGCTGCTTGAGTTATTGAGCGGCATAGTGGTATTCGGTGTGTTTTGCCAGCTTGCAGGGTTGTTATTTCCAATCAGTTCTCTGAAATATGCAACAGGTCTGTGGGGAGGCATTATTTGGGCGTTTCTTGCCGCCGTACATATTTGGCGTTCCCTGAACAAAGCGTTTTCCTGTGATGAAAAATCTGCGGCAAGGCTGGTTGCAGGCGGATATATTCTACGTTATTTGGCGGCAGCAGCGCTTCTGCTGCTTTTACATTATAGTAATGTGGGCTATGTGCTTGCCGGTTTTTTAGGAGTTATGGGACTGAAAACAGGTGCTTACCTGCAGCCCGTGACACATAAATTTTATAATAAGCTGTTTCACGAAACGGATCCTGTTCCACAGCCTCTCGCAGAGGAAGGAGAAAACGCTTCGGAAAGCATAGAGGAGAAGGAGGTGAAATTATGAAGCTTGGAATATTGATGTCGGGCAATGAAGTGGATTTTATGATACATGGTCTTTTCAAATATTCCTTTTTCGGACACGAGGTCTGGATAACCACTTCCCATGTGTGTATTCTGATAGTCATGCTTGTGATTATCGGATTTGCGATTGCCGCCAATGTGAAGATGAAGCATGCCGAGGAGATTACGGCAGGGTTTCAGAATGTGGTCGAGCTTATTGTGGAAAGGATGACCGGCTTGCGGAAGGGACCATTGGTAAAAGCCGGGTAAAATTACGCAAATTATAGCGCCACATTTTTATTT
>CAMWUP010000370.1 GCA_947177465.1 uncultured Lachnospiraceae bacterium | reverse complement strand
GTCTATACATTGTTGTTATGTTTCCCTTGTCTTTTTGAAAAAGAAACCTGCGCGCTTAAATTTGATTTCTTTTTTCATTTTCAATTATATCATATTGAAAATTTAAGTCAATATGATTTTGCAAAAAATGAAAAAATGCGTCAGAATCCATTCTGCGCATTTTTCTAAGATTTTATTTTTTATTCAATTTCAAGCTTCAGTATTCAAATACTTCCCAAAGAACTGCTCCAGCTTATCAAATGGAATCGCAGCTTTTCCTCCGCCATCATACAGGTCAGTATGGACTGTATCCGGAATAATCAGCAATTCCTTGTTGTCGGCATATGGATTATCCTTCACCATATCGGCATATGCGTCACGGCTGAAATAGCAGGAATGTGCCTTTTCACCATGCATCACCAGAACAGCGCTGCGAATCTCATTGCTGTATCGGAGTATCGGCTGGTTTATAAAAGACATACATCCAATCATATTCCAGCCACCGTTGGAATTTAAGGAACGCTTGTGATAGCCACGTTTCGTTTTATAATAGTTATGATAATCCACCACAAAGAATGGTGCATCCTCCGGAAGCGTATCCACAACACCACCCCCCAATGTATAACTGCCATTTTTATAATCGACAAGCCGCTGGGCGTTCATGGTTTCCTTTTTCTTGTATCGCGCATCGGCAGAGTTCTCTGCGTCAAAATATCCGTTTGCATTGACACGGGACATATCATACATTGTGGAGGCGACAGTCGCCTTAATACGAGTATCCAAAGCCGCCGCGTTCAAAGCCAGACCGCCCCATCCGCAAATACCGATAATTCCAATACGGTCAGAATCAACATTTTCCTGTACGGAAAGGAAATCTACAGCAGCCTGAAAATCCTCGGTGTTGATGTCCGGAGATGCCATATAGCGAGGCTCTCCTCCGCTTTCCCCGGTAAAAGACGGGTCAAATGCAATTGTGAGAAATCCCCTTTCTGCCATTGCCTGTGCATACAGTCCGGCCGCCTGCTCTTTCACTGCACCAAAAGGACCGCATACAGCGATAGCGGCCAGCTTATTTTCAGCCCCCTTCGGCTCATAAAGATCTGCCGCCAGTATTATGCCATAACGGTTGGGAAATGTCACCTTACGGTGATTTACTTTTTCACTTTTCGGGAAAGTCTTATCCCATTCATTTGTTAATTCCAGTCTTACAGTACCTGCCATTTTACATATACCTCTCTTTCTGTCCCTTCCTGTTATGATTTGATTATATCCTCTTGTTTTTTATTTTGCCAATGGTTATAATTTATATCATGTTATGAGTTTTTGGAATGTCACAGGAGGACAATATGGAACTACGAACCCTGAGATATTTTCTTGCAGTGGCAAGAGAAGAAAATATGACCCGCGCAGCAGAACTGCTTCACATTACCCAGCCTGCACTATCCAAGCAGTTAAAAGCACTTGAAGATGAACTTGGAAAAAAGCTGTTTACACGCCACAGCTTCAGTATACAACTGACAGAAGAAGGAATTTTGCTGCAAAAGCGTGCAGAAGATTTGGTGAAAATGGCTGACAAAATCACATCGGAATTTCTCACATTAGATGATGTATTGGGTGGAGACGTCTACTTTGGTCTGGCCGAATCTTACCAAATCAGACACCTTGCCGCTGCAATCAGGAAATGCAAGGATACATATCCTGACCTGCACTATCATATAACCAGCGGCGATACAGATCAGGTCACAGAAAAGTTGGACAAAGGCATCCTTGATTTTGCAGTGTTGGCACAGGAACCAAATACTGCAAAATACCATTATTTAACATTTCCGGAAGCTGATTTATGGGGTGTTGTCATGCCAGCCGGCTGTCCGCTGGCAGAAAAAAAAACCATCCGCGCGGATGATTTATTTGGTCTTCCCCTATTCTGCTCAGAGCAGGGATGGAACAACGACATACCTAAATGGTGTGGTAACAGCATGGATAAACTGCACCTTGAGGGTTCGTTCCGCCTGTCTTATAATGGTTCGCTTTTTGTCAAAGAGGGGCTTGGCTATCTTTTAACTTTTAAACATCTGATTGACACCAATCCCGATAGCGGGCTTGTTTTCCGTCCCCTCACACCGAAACTCCAGACAAATATATATTTAATATGGAAAAAATATCAAGTTTTTACTCCTATTGCCGAACGACTGCTCGAAATGTTGAAGTCTGCGTTTTCAGGTCAATAAAATCCCCGCTCTCTTATATTTCCTTTCCCATAACCGCAATCGCCGTACTGCGCAGTCCTTCCTCTGCCGCCTCGCCTCTCTGCTTGCGAATCTCCCTGCTCAGCACATCGATGACATAGAGCTGGGACACCTTGGTTACCAGAGACCCGCTGTCAAGGGGCGCGCTCTTCGCTACCACGTAGAGAAGCGCGTCCGCATATTTTGCCAGCGGAGATTTTAAGTAGTTCGTCACGATGACAAGGGGCGTTCCCTGTCTGGAAGCGCATTTTGCCAGCTCCAGCATATCCTGTGTACTGCCGCTGACGGAAAACAGCACCAGCGCATCCTTTTCGGTAAGCAGCGAAGTGGTAATCAACTGAAAATGGGCATCCGCTTTGTATTCACAATGCACGCCCAGCCTTAAAATCTTATTGCACAGCTCCTGTGCCGCAACACCGGAGTTGCCGCTGCCAAAGGCATAGACATGATTCGCCCTTAAGATAATATCCGCCGCCTTTTCTATCTGCACCTCGTCTAAAATCTCATGGGTGGACTTCAGTGCCATCACCATGTCTTCAAAAATGACGTCCGCCTCGCGCCCTGTTTTTTTCTCCAGCTCACCCTCACTCTGGGAAAGCAGAAAACGGAATTCCGAGTAGCCC
>CAMWUP010000369.1 GCA_947177465.1 uncultured Lachnospiraceae bacterium | reverse complement strand
GCGGGGCGGTCAGCATCGAGAGCCTGAAAAAACGGAAAAAGCTTGTGGACATAGAGGCTACCATTATATGCGAGAGAGATTCCCATAAAGGAATTATCATCGGAAAAAATGGCGCCATGTTAAAGAAAATCGGCTCCCTTGCACGTCCGGAAATCGAGGATTTGCTGGAAAAACAGGTCAATCTGCAGCTTTGGGTCAAGGTAAAAAAAGATTGGCGGGACAGCGATTTCCTTTTGAAAAATTTTGGCTATCACGAAAAAGATACTGATTCATAACGCATAGAAAATCAAAATCGGCAAACCCTAATAGAGCAATATAAAGTACAAAGGGGGCGCAAGATGAACGATGAAAACTACTGGAAGCAGTTTATAAGAAGCGGCAGCGTACAGGATTATCTGGCTTATGCCGGCGAAAGCAGACAAAAGAAGGAGGCTCCCAGAGAGGAGGGCGTATCCGGCACAGGCGGGGAATACGCCCGCGAGGGAAAAAACAAGGGAGAATACCCCTATGCAGGATTTTATTATGGTGACAGGGATGGTCTTGAGCCAGACTCCTGTCGGTGAGTATGACAGGCGGGTGTGTATATTGACGAAAGAGAGAGGGAAGATTTCTGCCTTTGCAAAAGGTGCAAGACGGCCCGGCAGCCGTTTTATGGCGGCAACCGGCCCTTTTTCTTTTGGACAGTTCAAATTGTATGAAGGAAAAAGTGCATACAATGTGGCTGAGGTTACTATCAGCCAGTACTTTGAGGAACTCAGGGCGGACTACATAGGCGCTTATTACGGTATGTATTTTCTTGAAATTGCAGATTATTATACAAGGGAAAATAATGACGAGAGAGAAATGTTAAAGCTCTTGTACCAGTCAATGCGGGCACTGCTTGCTCCATCGCTTCCCAATAAGCTGGTGAAATGCATCTATGAGCTGAAAACGCTTGTGGTAAACGGAGAATACCCCGGCGTTCCGGCGGACAGGGAATTGAACGAATCCACCATATATGCGCTCCGGTTTATTGAAGGGGCTTCCGTGGAAAGGCTGTATACCTTTCTGGTAAAGGAAGAAGTGTTAGGAGAGCTTGACTGTGTGGCAGCGTATTACAGGAGGCGTTTTATGGACAGACAGTTTAAAAGTCTTGAAATATTAGAAAGTCTGTGTTGAAAAACAATTATAAGTTCGCTATAATAAAGAATGGCGTTGCTCTAAGGAAGGCGCCGTAAGAGGAAATGACTGCCGTACAAATGCGGGGTCATGGAAAGGAAGGATATGCAGGGAAAGAAATTTGTGGTCATTCTGGCAGCGGTTCTTGCGCTGTGTCCCCTTTTGTCCGGCTGCGGCGGCGAGACGGAAACGATACCTGTTACGAGCCTGCGGATAGGAAAGGACGGGAGCGTTACAAGCGATATTGTAGAGGATTTCGGCAGGGAAAATTATGCGGTGGAAAGCCTGGAAGCCATGATTCGCGAGGAGGCGGAACGTTATAATACCGGCAGCAGCCCTAATGCGGTGGCACTTAGCAGTGTTGCAATGTCTGATACCGAGGATGGCAAAGTGCTGGTTACCATGCAGTATGCGTCAAGCGCAGACTATATGGAATTTAACGGCGTGGAATTGTTTTACGGAACGCCTGCGGAGGCAGAGGCGGCGGGCTTTAAGCTGAATGTAGAACTGATTGGAGCCTCCGATGCGGGCAGCAGAATCGGGCGTGAAGAGATGCTTGACATGAAAGATGCCCATATACTGATTGTCCGACAGAGTGCGCAGGTATCTCAGGTGGTTCTTCCGGAGAAAATACTGTATATGTCAGAAGGGACGCTGCTTGCCGGAAATAAGACGGCAACATTGCCCGGACCGGATGAGGATGCGGATATTACATGGATGGGCGAACTGACATATATTTTGACAAAATAAGAGAAATTGGGCGTCTGCAGGCAGCAGGCTGCGGAAAGGTTTGGTATTAAAATGGAAAAAACAATGGAAAAAATCGTTGCGCTGGCAAAGGCAAGGGGATTTGTATATCCCGGCTCCGAGATATACGGCGGTCTTGCCAATACATGGGACTACGGCAATCTTGGCGTTGAGCTGAAGAACAATGTCAAAAAAGCGTGGTGGCAGAAGTTTATCATGGAAAATCCCTACAATGTAGGCGTGGACTGCGCTATTCTGATGAATCCGCAGACCTGGGTGGCGAGCGGGCATCTGGGCGGCTTTTCCGACCCGCTGATGGACTGTAAGGAGTGTCACGAGCGTTTCAGGGCGGATAAGCTGATAGAGGATTACTGTGCGGAAAGCGGCATGACGCTTCCTAAAAGCGTGGATGCTTTCAGTCAGGAAGAGATGAAGGCCTTTATTGAGGAGCATAATATCTGTTGTCCTACCTGCGGTAAGCACAATTTTACTGATATCAGACAGTTTAACCTGATGTTTAAGACCTTTCAGGGGGTTACGGAGGATGCAAAGAACACGGTATACCTTCGTCCGGAGACGGCGCAGGGTATTTTTGTCAATTTTAAAAATGTACAGCGTACATCAAGAAAGAAAATTCCTTTCGGCATCGGACAGATTGGCAAATCCTTCCGCAATGAGATAACACCGGGCAACTTTACCTTCCGCACAAGAGAATTTGAGCAGATGGAGCTTGAGTTTTTCTGCGAGCCGGATACGGATTTGGAGTGGTTTGATTACTGGAGAAGCTTCTGTATTAACTGGTTAAAGACACTGGGCTTAAAGGACGAGGAAATGCGCGTCAGGGATCATGAGAAGGAGGAATTGTCCTTCTACAGCAAGGCGACTACGGACATCGAGTTCTTATTCCCCTTCGGCTGGGGCGAGCTCTGGGGCATTGCGGACAGAACCG
>CAMWUP010000368.1 GCA_947177465.1 uncultured Lachnospiraceae bacterium | reverse complement strand
CTATCATCTCTATGCAAAGTGGGACAGGCTTCAGGAAAATTTTAAGCCGGAGGATATGGTTTCTTTATGGATAAAGCATAAAAGGGAAATGGAAGAGAAAGATACATTGATGGAACATGAAGAAAGGATTTCTGCCTGTCCCAAACCGGAGGATGAAAAACCGGAAATCATTATGGAAAGAAAAAAGGATTTATCGGAATTTATTTTTGGCCGCCATAAAAGAATAAAGACAGAGGACCGTCAGAAACATATTGCAGCGGAAGCCTGGGAATATAAAGCAGATAAATCGGAAGATACAGAAAACATTACAAAAGAAACTGATGAAATGACACAAACTGTATATATGGAGATAAGTCCGGAAACAGAAGAAAGGAAGCTGTATGGAAGCGGTCGAGAAAACAGAAAAGTAATTTCTCTGGATAAACTGCCGTTAGTCGTCGGCAAAAAGGAAAGGGTTGCCGACGTGGTACTGCAAAATGCTTCTATCAGCAGAATGCATGCCCGCATCACAGAGGAGGAAGGAAAAATTTATTTGGAGGATTTAAACGCAACAAACGGAACCTTTCGGAACGGAGTGCGGCTGAAGCCATACGAAAAGGTAGAAATTTTGAAGGAGGACGAGATAAAGCTGGGAAAGCTGATGTTCACCTATCGTTGACATAGAAGGTGAGAAATGATACCCTAAAAAACAGAGATGTTTGTTTAAAAGAGCAGGTGCACGAATATGGATACAAGGTGGTTAAAGCAACAATTGTTCAGACTGAAGCTGCTTCCCTATATCACGATTTTTTTGGTTACTGCAAATGTTATTATATTTCTGATATGTACATTTACGGGGGAAGTGTTATATAATATAGGAGAATTCAGTCCCAAATCTATTTTGGAAGACGGTCGGTATTTTAGTATCGTAACTGCCATGTTTCTTCATGGGGATATTCATCATTTGGCAAACAATATGCTTCTTCTTGCCGGCTTGGGCATGATGATGGAAAAAGATATTGGGCATGTAAAATTTTCTTTGTTGTATTTTGCGGCAGGTCTTGGCGGTCATATTGTTTCTTTTAGCTATAAGCTGTTTGCCGATGAGGGGTATGTCGGTTCCATTGGTGCAAGCGGTGCGGTTTTTGGACTGGTTGGCGCTTTGCTGGCAATGGTTTTATGTCAAGCAGAATCGATGCCAAATGTGACATGGCAGCGGATTCTCATTGTAGCAGCTTATTCACTGTATAGTGGCATGCGTGCAGCCGATATTGATAATGCTGCGCATATCGGAGGATTTTTAACAGGCTTTCTGGTGGGTCTGTTAATATGTGTTTTTCAGAAAAAATGGAAGAGAAAGGCGTAGATACGCGTGTCAAAGCACGCAGACGGGAGCAAGGATGAACATTAATATTTACTACGGCGGTAGAGGTCTGATAGATGACCCTACTTTGTTTGTGATTAATAAGATGCAGGAGGTTTTAGAGGAACTGCATGTGAAGGTTGAGCGGTACAATTTGTACGAGTTAAGAAACCGTATTACGACTCTTCCCAAAACGCTGAAAAATGCAGATGGGATTATTTTGGCTGCCACTGTGGAATGGTACGGTATTGGCGGGTATATGCTTCAGTTTTTGGATTCATGCTGGCTGTACGGCGATAAAGAAAAGATAGAAAAAATATACATGTGTCCCATTGTCATGGCGACCACATATGGAGAGCGTGACGGAAAGCTGACTCTTTCAACTGCTTGGGAAATTCTGGGAGGGCGTCCCTGCAGCGGTATGTGCGGGTATATAGCGGACACCTCACAGCTTGAGATGAATAAAGAGTATATTACGCTGATTGAGAAAAAAGCAGAAAACATGTACCGGACCATAAATCAGAAAATGGCTAGTTTTCCTGCAAGCTATCAGGCTGTTAAAAAGGTGGTATTCAGTACACAGAATATAGATTTAACGCCGCAGGAGTCAGAGCAGCTCTCACAATATGCTTCTGATGACAGTTATGTACAGCGTCAGAAAGCCGATATACAGGAACTTACCAGCATGTTTAAGGATTTGATGGGAGGCTCGCAGGAGGAAGAAGATGAGCTTGTCAAGCGTTTTGAAAAATCTTTTAGACCGCAGGCAGGTTTAAAAGCCGATTATAAAATTTTTATCGGAGATAAAAAAGAGCCTCTGACACTTGCGGTAAATGCTGGCGCTCTGATTTGTAAATTTGGCGGGGAAGTGCAGGCAGATGTAGAAATACATGCAGAAAAGGAAACCATAAATGACATTTTGTATGGCAGAATGACTTTCCAAAGGGCATTTATGTCTGGTGAAATGAAGATGAAGGGCGATTTCAGAATGCTTAGAGCATTAGATCAGATATTTTTATTTGAGGACAAGTAACATAAGTGTCTGCGCGCTGCCGGACACAAACGTGTTATGCACAGTTTCAACAGAGTTGAGACAAAAGCAGTGCAGAAATGAGGTAAAAATGAAAAAAGAAGATTGTATTTTTTGTAAAATTGCAGGTGGTGAAATTCCTTCAAAAACATTGTATGAGGACGGGCAATTTCGCGTTATACTGGACTTGGCTCCTGCGGCAAAAGGACATGCCTTGGTTATTCCCAAGGAGCATTATGCAAATTTATATGAAATTCCGCAGGAAACGGCAGCAGGCGTTATGAAGCTGGCAAAAACTATGGCAGAAAAAATGACGGAGAAGCTGGGAGCGGATGGATTTAATCTGCTGCAGAATAACGGTGAAGCGGCAGGACAGACGGTGAAGCATTTTCATCTGCACGTGATTCCGAGATATGTCAATGACGGGCAGGAGATCAATTGGACTCCCGGAAAGGCAGCGGAGCAGGAACTGGAATCCGTGAAAAACC
>CAMWUP010000367.1 GCA_947177465.1 uncultured Lachnospiraceae bacterium | reverse complement strand
GCCGTTGCTTCTATTTTGGAAAAGGGCGGCGCCGCTTCTTCCTTGAACCTGATTCAGGCATTTGTGCTGACGGTGCGGTTTGACGGGGAAAAAGCGCTGCTTCTGACCGGAACCTCATTTTCTTCCTTCGTCCCCGACAAGGAACCGGAAAAGCTCTGGGACGCTGCGTTCCGCCAATATCTTGACAAAAAAGAAATCGCCTATGAGGAATTATAACCTCATAGGCGTTTCTTTATAGCACCCGAAAATCCATGAAACGCATTTCCTGTTTTATCCGACCGCACCGGTTTCATTTGATTCTGTATTCTGTTCCGTCCCATTCTGCGGCGTTTCCTCCGGCTCCGGCGTCGGTTTCGGCGCAGGCGGATGCGGTGCAATCCACTCAGGGTCTATCTGCGAGCGGTACTCCTCCGGCAGCGCTTCCTCCACATAGCGGTAGAAATCATTGTTCAGAATACCCGATGAATAATTGTACAGTCCTCTGACCTGTTTCTTCAGTGCCTCATGGTACTCCTCATCCGCTTCCGTTCCGTCCCTCCATTCTACCTGCACATTGCCTTTCCTGTTATAGATAATCCTGTCAGTAATAAAGCTTCTGTCGGAGAAAATAACAAGCGGCAGACTGTCTGAAAGGATATCCCTGCCCACATAAAGCCTCGAATCATACTCAAAGCCGAAAAGGTTAAGCAGTGTCGGCAGAATGTCCAGTGCATAAGCAGTCTTCTCCACATTTACTGTCTCCATCTCACTGTTCCAGAGAATCAGATTGTTTCTGTAAATCTCAAGCGTACCTTCAAGCGGTCTTCCAGCAAGCTCCTCTAAGGTTGACATTTCCATGGCGTAAGGATAATGGTCTGCGGAAAGGCAAATCACGGTGTTTTCCAGCTTTCCGGCTGCCTCAAGCTGCTCTATCAGATATTCCAGCGCCAAATCCAGCTCCATATTGCAGGCAATATATGCCCTGCCCTCTTCGCCATAAGGCAGCTCCGCCACGTCGTCCTTGTGCTTGTAGGACATGCTGTTGCCGCTGAAGCTGTAATACATATGTCCCGATACGGTCATATAGTACACATGGAATCTGTCTTCATTGATATAATAGGGTATGGTGCCCACCATCATATCCAAATCGGAAGCCGGCCATTTGTTGGCGTTTTCCATCTCAAACACCTGTCCGCCATAGACTGCCTCGTCCAAATCCCCCAGCTTACATGCCATAAAATTGTACCCCAGGTTCGGATGCGTCCGGTCACGCTCATAATAAGAAAGAGAATTGTTGTGGAACGCCCAGCTCTTCACGCCTTCCGCTGCAAAATAAGAGGGCAGGGTAAAGGGCATCCGGATATCCGCGCTGCGCTTCAGGCTGAACATCTGGTTGTCCGGTATCAGCGCCGTACAGTTTGCATACTCGCCGTCGCTGGTAGAGGTATACCACAGAGGGCAGTAAAAATCTTCAAAGACAAAGCCGGAATGAATCAGCCTGTACAGGGTCGGCGTCAATTCCTCGTCCACTGCATAAGGGCAGAAGCCCTCCGCCGTCAGATAAATCAGATTGTAACCGGCAAACATGCCCGTATATTCGTTTTTATTGGTCGGCGGTATGCTCTGCATATATTCCGCCAGATTTTTAATTTCCTTTGAATCCGTATTTGCAATCAGCCCCTCAAAGTCGATGGGAAGCACATGGGGCGAGGTATCCAGAACCGGCTCCACATCTTCCGGCAGGGATGCGTCCCCTCCCGATATATCATTTTCCCCGATTTGCGGCGTCACTTCCTGACCTGTGGAAGCAAAATCATTGCCTCCGTAACTGTCCCATGCCTCCAAAGAGTTGTCCCTTCCCGGGAAGGAACCGCCGAACATGTCGCGCACAAGGGAGGGCGTTACCCCATATGCCGAAATCACACCCTTCTGGTCATAAAATTCACTATAATTCTCGAAATATTCCGTCTTTCCGAGATAACCGCCCACCAGCGCCACAATATAGAGCACCAGACCGCCCGCCATAACCGAAATGCTTGCCACCCGCTCTCCATAGGTATGACTCTTCAGCTTCAAGGCTTTAAAGTGCAGCAAAAATCCCGCAGTAACTAACGGCACTGCCAGAAGCAGAAGATACCCCGACGCGCGCAGTATGGCATGAAGCGCTTCCTTCCAGTAATTGGTCACTGCATCCTTACCGGCGTTCGTGACTGCGGCAATCAGAAGCGGCTGCCTGAATATTTTGATATAAACAAGCTGACTTGCAAAGAGAAGATAATCCACCGCAAGCAGAATCCAGAATATAACCCTGTTCTTCCTTCTGCGCAAAAAGCCAGTCACCAGAGCGGACAATCCGGCGAGAAGAAGCCACACGGGCAATGCGAGAACCGGATTCACCGCCGCAAATCCAAAGCATCCAAAATGATAAACCAGCTCCATATAGAGCAAGGTACCAAGAAAATACAAAAAAACCCACAACATGATTGAACAACTCCCTCGGCTGCCTTCGGGCACGCCTTTTTTTCTCGATATATCTTATCACATTTCGACAAAAAAGGGGGAAATATTACACATTTTAAAAAAAGATTAATATTCTCTTCATAAAATTTCGTTTTTCTTCGTCTTTTATTTTTTCATTTTGGGATTAAATACAAAAGCAGCCAGAAGACCGAATATCAGCGCCGCGCTGCAGCCTACCGCGCCTGCTTTGAAGCCGCCCTGAAATAGTCCCAACACGCCCGTCTGTTCCAGTCCTTCCTTCACGCCCTTCATCAAGACATTTCCGAAACCGACCAGCCGAACAGACGCGCCCGCCCCCGCAAATTCTACAAAAGGATCATACCAGCCGAATACACTGATAACGGCGCCCAGACACACTAAAAGCACCATA
>CAMWUP010000366.1 GCA_947177465.1 uncultured Lachnospiraceae bacterium | reverse complement strand
ATAAAAAGGAGTGGATAAAAATTGGCTGAAATACTAATCGTGGAGGACGAATTTTCCATTAATGAATTAATACGCAGGAATCTAAGCCTTACAGGACATCGCTGCACGCAGGCTTTTGACGGAATATCTGCGGTCACGCTCCTGGAAAACGGAAGCTTTGATTTGGTTATACTCGATATCATGCTGCCCAAGCTGGACGGCTATCAGGTGCTTGAAAGAGCTTCCAAAACCCCGACCATTTTCCTGACAGCAAAAAGTGAGTTGACCGATAAGCTGAAAGGACTGGCGATGGGGGCAGATGATTATCTGACAAAGCCCTTTCAGATGTTGGAGCTGGCAGCAAGGGTGGAAGCGGTACTGCGACGGACAAAAAAAGCCGAAACGGAATTTGTGTTAGGCGATTTAAAATGTGATTTTGAAAGCCGTCAGGTTTTCCGAAACGGAATAGCAGTCGAATGTACACCCAAAGAATACGAGCTGTTGGAGGTGCTAATCAGAAACAGGAACATCGCCCTTTCCAGAGAAAAGCTGTTAGATATGGTGTGGGGATACGACTTTGACGGAGGTACCCGTACCGTTGATGTCCATATACAAAGACTGCGCCATAAGCTGCATTTGGAAAACCAAATCAGGACAGTATATAAGCTGGGATACCGATTGGAGGTTCATGAATGAAAAAAAAGATTTTTTTCGTTGCGTTGATTCTCTTTCTCATATTTCTCAATTCAATGCTCCTGATTGTTTCAACTGCTATCCTGAACGATAAGCTTTCTGCCGTTCGTGAAAAATGCCTGGCAGAGCACTATGTGATTGCATCTTCTTTGATTGGAGACATACAGGCATTGGAGCAGCGGGGAAACAATGTGGAAGAAAATATAGACAGCCTGATGCGCTTGCATTCCCGCTATCTGCAAGGAAAGGGAAACAGGCTTGCGGTGGCGTTTTGCGGAGAATGGATTTATGAAAGCCCTGTTTTTGCATCGGAAGAGAAGCTGACTGCTCCGCCGGATACAGGATACCGTCAGGAAAGGCTTGTTTATATGAAAAATGGAAGCCGCCCTGTCCTTTGCGTTTACGGCAGCTTTCCGGCTCCGCTGCAGGATTACGGGCTTATGTATATTGGGGATCTGAGCGATACCATTCAGTCATGGCGTCATACGAACAAGCTTCTTTTTCTTACAGGCGCTGCGGTAATGCTTATCATGTCGTTTTTCCTGTTTCAATTCCTGAATATTATTTTCCGCCCGTTAAGGCAGATTTCCAGTACGTCCGCAAAGATTGCAAGCGGAAATTACGGCAGCCGGATTCCGGTTCATGGAAAGGACGAGATTTCCAGTGTGGCGTACAATTTTAACCTTATGGCGGAACAGGTAGAAATGCAGATTCAGCAGCTTGAGGACGCCGCGGAGCAGAAGCAGCAGTTTATTGACAATTTTTCCCATGAGCTGCGGATTCCGCTTACAGCAATTTACGGATATGCGGAATATATCCAAAAAGCGCTTATGTCAGAAGAGGAACGCTATGAATGCACGCAGTTTATTATGTCCGAGTGCAGCAGGCTCCAAAACATGGCTTACCAGCTTCTGAATATGGCATTACTTGGCAGAGAGGAAAGGAAGGATAGCGACTGCTCCCTGAAAGCGCTTTTTGCACAGTCAGAAAAGGCTATGCATATGAGGGCGGCAAAAAAGGGAGTAAGGCTGATTTATGCTTTGCCGAAGGATTACATAGTCAGGGGAAATATGGAACAGCTTTTGATGCTGACAAATAACCTGATAGATAATGCAATAAAGGCAAGCCGGCAGGAAGACGAAATCCGCATTTGCGCTTATTCTGAGGAATCTGACATTGTCATGGAAGTGGAGGATCATGGGATTGGTATGGAGCCGGAGCAGGTAGCCCATATAAAAGAGGCTTTTTATCGTGTTGATAAGGCGCGCAGTCGTGCCGCCGGCGGGGCAGGGCTTGGGCTTGCTATCTGCGAGAAAATCATACAGCTTCATCGTGCAAAAATGTCATTTATTTCTGAAGCGGGAGTAGGAACGATTGTAAAGCTGTCTTTTCCTGCGTAATAAAATAATTTTACAAGTCTGCAATAACTTTGATATTTTTTTGATACAGAGCGGTTTTATAGTGTATTTATCAAAACAAACAGAAAGGAGTTTCACTATGAAACAAAAGAACATTTTAAAATTAGCAGCAGCAACATTTGCAATTATTGGCGCAGGTATGGTTCTCTTTCAATCGGCGGCAGAAGTAGCTTTGGCGGCGAACAGCAAAAAGGTGGAGACCGTTCCGACCAGCTATCAGGTTTCGGACACCTTGGTAACAGCATTACCAAAGACCGAAACAAAAGAGGAAGGCAGCAAAAAAGAAAACTATTCTGTAAGTATGGACAGTCTGAATACCGGAACGCCTACGGATACCGATTTGACAATGGAAGAAGCGGCAGAAGCAGGAGCGCAGTATTTGAGGGATATTTTCGGACTGGATTTGGAAGGGGCTTATGTATACATGAGCTATAATCCGGGAACCGAAACCTTCCCCCGCGCTTTTTGGGCAGGCGATGTTCTGTTTCAGAAAGAGCAGACACCAGAGAGTACAGGGTGGTACTACACGATAGATGCTGTGACAGGTGAGCTTTTTGATATTTGCTATGGCAGACAGCTGGATGTAAGCGTTTCTCTTGGCTATGATGCAGCTCTGGAAAAAGACTATCGTCTATATGCGGAGCTTGCGAAAAAGAAAACGGAGGAATGTAAGCTGATGGATAGTCCGGTAAACAGGGTGGAGTACAACTGTCAGGGATATTCCAATAATGATCCGACGATTACTGTAGATGTCATCGGCGGGAACGGAGAAATTGTCAAT
>CAMWUP010000365.1 GCA_947177465.1 uncultured Lachnospiraceae bacterium | reverse complement strand
TTGTCCCTGTCACGGCCTCTGCCACAGCAGCCATCATTGTCTCTGTCGCGCCCTCTGCCACAGTCGCTGTCCCTGTCACGGCCGCAACCGCAGTCGTTATCTCTGTCGCGTCCGCAGTCGCTGTCCCTGTCGCGTCCACAGCCACAGTCATTATCTCTGTCGCGTCCACAGCCGCAGCCGTCTTCTCTGTCACGTCCACAGCCGTTATCATTTCCGCCGCTTCTGCTGCAGCCACAGCCGCCATTTCTAAAGCCATTGTTTCCACCACAGAACAGGAGAAAAAGAATAATCCAATTACACATGATACATTCTCATTTCTGAATTGATTTACTTTATCATATTCTATTCTTTCTGATTCCGTGACTGCCTCTTTGCTCCTCTGCCCTTTAAAAACTTTCTTTTGATATAGGAAAAAGTTCTTTTTTCTCCTTTTTCTGCCAGCATACACAATAAAAACTCCAGATTTTTTCTGGTAAACGCATGCATGGGGGCAGGCTCCCTGCGACTTCTGTAATAGGTAAGGGGCGAACTATCCGTATAAGCCTCCCCCAGATACACCTTACACGCTGCAATGCGATCCATGACCATTTCTGCAATATAACGTCTGGGCATAGGCGCTGGAGACATACCGCCCGCTCCTCCGTTGAGTGAATAGTCAATCCAGTATTCATAATGATGCTTGTTGCGCCCTTTGTGGTGCATCCATGCCGTAGAATATCCGACTGCCTCACGCTCTGCATTATTGGGACTTCTATTCCCCTGATAATACTTTGCTCCCACAAAAAATTCCGTGGGACTGTACTTGGACATATCATGCAACAGCCCCTGTTTGTATAGTCCTACCGCAAAACAGCCCTTGCAGACCAGCCATTTATGATAGGTAATCGTTTTAAAATGACTCAGAATTTTCATGCTTCCTCTCATTTTGCCGCACAATCGGCTGCTCTTTGCCGATAAACACACATATGCTTCTTCCTGACAGTACAACCCTCTGCTGCTCGGCTTCTTCGGCAGCCTTCTTCTCCTGCGCCGCTGCCGATGCAATACAGAGCTCCCACTGCACACCTTTCGGCAGCTTGGGCAGGGCGAATTCATACGGCTCCCAGTGCAGGTTATATGCAATATAGAAGAAATCATCGTGCTGCCTTGTGTCCTTCCTGACATATTTGCCGCAATACATAACGCCAATTTGTCTGCTGTAGCCTGTTGTATCCGGTTTCCATGGAGCCATTCCGTGATAGGATGCGTCCGGATACCCGCATGCCCCATAGTCCATCAGCCTGACCTCCCTGTCTTGCCTCAGCACCGGATGCGCCTTCCGGACAGCAGCCAGTTCCTTCACAAATGCAAGAATTTCGCTGTTCGATTCTATATTTTTCCAGTTCAACCATGTAATTTCATTGTCCTGACAGTAAGGGTTGTTGTTGCCGCCCTGTGAATTGCCAAATTCGTCTCCCATGAAGATAAGAGGCGTTCCCTGCGAAAAAAACAATAGCAGCAATGCATTTTTTATCTGCCTCTTCCGAAGCGCAAGCACCGCCTTTCTACGGCTTTTTCCTTCCTGCCCGCAATTCCAGCTTGCATTGTAATCCGTACCATCCCGATTGTCCTCTCCATTGCTCTCATTATGCTTTCTGTCATAAGAAACCAAATCCATAAGTGTGAAGCCGTCATAATTGGTGAGGTAATTGATTTGTCCGCATCCCGCCGGATTGTGCCGCAAATGATACATCACGGCAGGCAGCATGCCCTCATCCCCCTTAAGGAAACGGCGCATATCATAGCGGTAGGCATCCCGATATTCCGCTAACCGGCGTTTTTCTTTTCCGTTCAATCCTGACGGAAAGCTTTCCTGCGCCCTGTCCGGAAAACCGTAATACCACAGCTTTGTTTTTGCCAGCGCCGGATCCTCCGCCAGCGCGCCTGCGGGAATATGCCCACCTTTCAGATGAAAACCATCCACATGATATTCCATTACCCAGTAATGCAATATCTCTGCTATTTCGCTCTCTGATATCTCATCCGTAAAATAGAACTGCAAAACAACCTCCAGCCCGTTTCTGTGCAGCGCCTTTACCATATCCTTGCATTCTGCCGCTGCATCCTCTGTATATGCATAGCTGTTCTTCGGACTGTAATAGCAGCCCTTGGTATAGCCCCAATAATTCAGTTTTTTGCCACCTTCCGGCACTCTTTCCTTATCTATGGAGCTAAGGCTTTCCATGGCCGTAATACTTTCCATGGAGGTAATACTTTCCATAGAAGTAATACTGCTCATTGACAGATACGGGCTTTCTAAAGCTGTCCGTCTTTCCAGTTCGGCAAACTCATATACAGGCTGCAGCTCCAACGTTGTTACACCAAGCTCCTTAAGATAAGGGATTTTTTCCGTAAGCCCCTTAAAGGTTCCCTTTGCTTTGACCTTTGACGAAGCATGGCGGGTAAATCCCCTTACATGGAGACAGTAGCAGAAGCTTTCCTCATAAGGAATATGGGGGCTTTCATCCTCCTCCCAGTCATAATCCTGCGATATAAATTTCGCCGGTCTTGCCGCCTTCTCCCATATCTCTTCCTTTCCATAGATACGACTGCCGCAAAAGGCACGCGCCCTGATATCGGTCACATACCTGTCCCTCTCAAAAAAGCAATATGCGGTATTTTCCATGGAAATACCGCTTACACGCATAAAATGTACATCTCCGACTGTATATTCAGGCGGAAATGGTATTTTTTGTTTTTCCTTCAGCGTATTCTTGTCAAACAAGACTATGCCGCAGTCTGTTTCTTTGCTTACATATGAAAAGCTGACGCTCTTATCTTCTATTTTAGCTCCCAACGGAAACGGATTTCCTTTTGTTATTTTCATTTTCAATGAACATCCCTTCTATCTGCTTATCAC
>CAMWUP010000364.1 GCA_947177465.1 uncultured Lachnospiraceae bacterium | reverse complement strand
GGCAGGGGCGATGCGGAGAGCGTCAAGAAGGTTATGGCGCTGAAGCCGAACGGCTATCTCCTAAAGACAATGCCCGACGAGGCTATCAAAAAAAGTATTGATGATTTTTTTGCAAAGAGAGATAAATAAGCAGACAGAAGTATTTTTATGACAGTATAGCACGAAGCTTTTCCAGAATATCCTCATGTATATAGAGCTTTCCATAGCCTGTGCCGAATTGGAGCCCGGGCTTGTTGGAGCCGTGGAAATCGGAGCCGCCGCTGACGGCAAGTCCGCATTTAGAGGCAATTGCATGTATTTCGTGGGTTTCCGCAGCGGTATAGGTAGAATAGATGCCTTCAATGGCGAGCAGTCCTGCCGCTTTTAATTCCATGACAAGCTGCACTAAGCGCGCGTTGTTCATATGGTAAAGAGTAGGATGGGCGAGGACGGGGATACCGGCGGCATTCCGTATCAGGCTGACTGCCTGAGCGGGCGTTACCTTTTCTCTAGGAACAAAGCAGGGGGCATAGTCGCCCACATAGCGTTCAAAGGCCTCCTTCATGCTGCCGGTATAATGATTGTCTGTCAGAAAGCGGGCATAATGCGCCCTTGTGATAACGGCGTCCGGAAATGCTTCTTTCAATTTGTTATAGGTAATATCGATACCATGTTCCCGTAGCAGGCGGCACATTTTCTCATTGCGGATTTCTCTGGATTCCACAAAAGAAGTAATATAATTCTGAAAGCGTTCGCATTTGTAATTGATAAAAAGTCCCACAATATGAATGTCGCGTCCTTCATATTCCGTAGACAATTCAATGCCGGAAATGACCTCAAGGGTATTTCCGGCAGGATTTACAGCGCAGACTTTTCCCGAAAGCATTTCTGCATAAGAAATTGCTTCGTCAAGTCCTGCCACTGTATCGTGGTCTGTGAGCGCGAAGGCGCTGATATTGTGCTGCAGGGCATATTCTACCAGCTCCTTTGGCGTAAAGGAGCCGTCAGAATAGCTGGAATGTACATGCAAATCTATCATGGTAATCCTCCAAGCATATCATTTCCCCGAACGTTTCATTAATCCTCATCTTCGGTAGTCTTGGTATACACAGTGCGCTTTCTTGCCATCTCGTCACTGGCAAGATATTCGTCGTAGGTCGTAATCTTGTCAATCAAGGTGCCGTCGGGCAGAATTTCCATGATACGGTTTGCCGTGGTCTGCACGAACTGGTGGTCATGGCAGGAGAAGAGCTCCACGCCGCCAAATTTAATCAGACCGTTGTTGAGCGCAGTGATGGATTCCATGTCGAGGTGGTTGGTCGGCTCGTCAAGTATCAGGCAGTTTGCACCGCTTATCATCATTTTGGACAATAGGCAGCGCACCTTTTCACCGCCGGAAAGTACCCGAACCTTTTTCACGCCGTCTTCTCCGGCAAAAAGCATACGTCCGAGGAAACCGCGCACATAGGTGACATCCTTTACCGGCGAATAGCCGGTCAGCCAGTCGGCTATGGTGAGGTCGTTGTCAAATTCCGCCGTATTATCTTTGGGAAAATAGGTCTGTGAGGTGGTAACGCCCCATTTGTAGGTGCCCTCGTCCGGTTCCAGCTCGCCGGCAAGAATCTGGAACAATGTAGTTTTAGCCTGCTCATTGCTGCCGACAAAGGCAATTTTATCGTCGTGTCCCACGATAAAGGAAATGTCGTTTAATACCTTTTCGCCATTTACGGTTTTGGAGAGATGCGATACAGAAAGCACTTCGTTGCCGATTTCTCTGTCGGGACGGAAATCAATATACGGATATTTACGACTGGAAGGGCGAATCTCGTCAAGCTCGATTTTTTCCAGTGCGCGCTTTCTTGCAGTAGCCTGCTTGGACTTGGAGGCGTTGGCAGAGAAGCGGGAAATAAATTCCTGCAGTTCCTTGATTTTTTCCTCTTTCTTTTTGTTGGCTTCCTTCATCTGCCGGATTAAAAGCTGGCTGGACTCGTACCAGAAGTCGTAATTGCCTGCATAGAGCTGAATTTTGCCATAATCGATGTCAGCGATATGCGTGCACACCTTATTTAAAAAGTAACGGTCATGGGAGACCACAATAACCGTATTTTCAAATTCTATAAGGAAGTTCTCCAGCCATGCGATGGCATCCAAATCCAAATGGTTGGTAGGCTCGTCTAAAAGCAGGATATCGGGATTGCCGAAGAGCGCCTTGGCGAGCAGGATTTTCACCTTTTCATTGCCGTTTAACTCCTTCATCTGTACATAGTGCAGCGATGTATCGATGCCCAGCCCGTTTAACAGGGAGGCCGCATTGGACTCTGCTTCCCAGCCGTCCAGCTCTGCAAATTCGGCTTCCAGCTCGCTGGCGCGGATGCCGTCTTCGTCGGTAAAATCTTCCTTGGCGTAGATAGCTTCCTTTTCCTTCATAATCTGGTACAGTCTTTCGCTGCCCATAATGACCAAATCGAGAACCGTGTTTTCATCATATTTAAAATGGTCCTGCTCCAGTACGGAAAGGCGCTGTCCGGGCGTAATGAAAATATCGCCGTTTGTGGTTTCAAGCTGTCCGGAAAGCAGCTTTAAGAAGGTGGACTTACCGGCTCCGTTGGCGCCAATCAGACCGTAACAGTTGCCCTCGGTAAATTTTATATTCACATCTTCAAATAATGCTTTTTTGCCTACCCTGTAGGTTACGTTGTTTGCAGAAATCATATGCTTAATCCTTTCTCTTTTTTTAATCCTGTCAAATCGATGTCGTAAAGCAGTTTTCAGGCTGCCGTTTCCTATTTTTACACGAAAACGGGGCTTTTTCAAGAGGATTTTTATAATTAAGGAAAAAAACCGCTGTGAAAACTCGTTGAACTTGCCTTGATATAATGATAAAATGGTAAAAAATGGAAGCTATGAGGGTGTGGATATGGG
>CAMWUP010000363.1 GCA_947177465.1 uncultured Lachnospiraceae bacterium | reverse complement strand
ACGCCTGCGGCAGCTATGACGAGTATCCGGATGCAAGTGTAAAGGGCTGGCATCCATGGGAAGGCAGCTATATAGGCGTTGGTTTTAACGACAATGTAGAAGGCTTTCTGGAGCTGAATACAGACGGCGTTTCCACAGACTGGTCCAACCAGATGGGTGTTTTGGCGTTTGAAGCGCCTGCTTCGGGCAAATATGTAATTACTGCAAAGGTATGGAATCCCTGGAGTCAGGCGTGCGACGCTTTTACCTTTAAGAAGGAAGATGGCACTGTAGTGCTCTCTGTGGACAATATGGCTGAAATCATTGACAATTATGCATATGTACAGCCTACAGATGTACAGATGGAAAAGGGGGAGAAGCTTTATATCTACTGCAACTCCACCGACAGCAGCTGGGTGAGCGCATACATCGGATGTACCATGGTATATGAGCCGACGGATGATTCCGTTTACACGGTTCCCGAGGTAGAGGCGCGCGACATACCCGGCGTAGACCCTGACTTTGCACAGGAAGCGGCTTACAACGCATATCAGAATTTTGACAAAGAGGATGCAGAAGGCGCAAACGGCGTATGGCTTTATGCTTCTACTACGGACGGCAGCAGCTTTGTGCCGGCAGTAGAGTACAGAGATACCGATTACGATGCAGACGAGTGGTTTTCCGAGGACGGTACCGGCATCGGACAGGTTGGCTATCTGGAGGGCGAATATCTGGAGATTAATACGCCCGGCAGCGGCGCAACCATGATGGCGCTGGGCTTTAAGGCTCCGGCAGACGGCACCTACAGCTTCAGCGGCTATGTATTCAATCCTTATAGTCAGTCTGCGGATAAGTTTTATGCAGTACAAAACGGAGAACAGAAAGCAGAGATTGACATAGCAGAATACACATCAAAGCCGAATGAGTACAGCTTTGAGGCAGAGATGAGTGAGGGAGATGTTCTGTATTTTTACTGCCCGTCCACAACTGAGGGCGGCTGGGTCAGCGCATATATTTCCGTATTTGTAAATGAGGCAGAGTAACAAATAAAGCAGCAGGGGCAGACGGAGTGAAAATGGAAAATGCGGAAATTCCCTGCCAAGGAAAGCGGCACAGGAGGATTTCCGCATTTTTGATGCATGTAAAGCCGGTGGCAGAAAAGGCCGGAGGAAAGGCATGGTACGCATATGAAAGTATTAAATTTCGGCTCTCTGAATATGGACATGGTATATCAGATGGAGCATTTTATCCGCAGCGGGGAAACCTTTGCGGCAACACGGCTTGATAAATTTCCCGGGGGCAAGGGGCTCAACCAGTCCATCGCACTGGCAAAGGCGGGCGCCTGTACCTATCATGCGGGCAGCATCGGCGCGGACGGCACGCTTTTGGTGGAAACGCTGCAGGCTGCCGGTGTGGATACGCAGTATGTGCGGACGGTAGAAGAGGTAACGGGGCATGCCGTGATACAGGTGGACAGGACGGGAGAAAATTCTATTATTTTGTATGCGGGTGCGAACGGCACTGTGACTTCAAAGCAGATTGACCAGGTGCTTGCGGGTTTTTCTGCCGGCGACTATTTGATATTGCAGAATGAAATAAACAAACTGGATGAAATCATGGAGAAGGCATATGCGGCAGGACTTAAGATTGTGCTGAATCCTTCTCCCATGAACGAGGTAATACGGACGCTGCCGCTTGATAAGGTATCGGTTTTTATGCTCAACGAGATAGAGGGAGCAGAGCTGTCCGGTAAAAGCGAGCCCAAAGAAATTCTTGCGGCATTGACAGATAAATTCCCCAAAGCGGAAATCGTGCTGACGCTGGGCGGAAAAGGTTCCGTTTATGCGAAGGGCGCACAGCGCATAAAACAAGGCATATACAAGGTACAGGCGGTGGACACCACGGCGGCGGGCGATACTTTTACAGGATATTTCATCAGCACCCTGATGCAGACGAACGAGCCTGCGCATGCTCTTGACATTGCGGCAAGGGCGAGCGCGCTGGCGGTGTCGAGAAAGGGCGCGGCGCCTTCCATACCAAACAGGGAAGAAGTGGAGCGGGCGACGCTGGAGAAAAAAGAAGAATAAATACAACAGAAGAGCGGGAGTAAGCATGGAAAATTTTCGGAAGCAGGAGCAGCGCTTTACGGCGCTGCGGGAAAAACTGGAATACGGCGTATATCATACGGCAGAGGATTTGGAGATAGAAGCCTATGTGACAAAGGAGCCGGCGCCCTTTGCGGAAAAGACGGGTGGCAGACATATGACGCTTAAGCCAGGAGAACACTGGGGTGAGCTCTTTGACTGCGGGTGGTTTCATTTTACCGGCAGGATACCAGAGGAGCTGGCAGACAGTCACACGGCAGTGTTGGTTGATGTGTCTGCGGAAGGGCTTCTTGTGGATGAGAACGGCGCTCCGGTGCAGGGGCTTACCAGCGCAACCTCGCGCAACGAATTTCCGCTGGGACTGTGGGGAAAGAGAACCATAGAAATGAAGGACTGCACAAAGGACGGCAGCAAGGTAGACTTCTGGGTTGATTTTACCTGCTGTGATGTGGAAGGGCAGTACAAAAATAACGGCAGGGTAAAGGAGGCATGTATCGCAACGATAGACGATTTGTGTCGGGATGCCTTCTATGACTGGGTGGTATGCCAGAGCCTTTTTGTGGGACTGTGTGAAAACGGCGATTCTTACGGCAGCGAGGTGGGCGAAATCTTAGAGGAGGCGGCGGCAGTGCTGGAGGCTTCTTTGGACGGTGCGGACATGTCCTGTGCAGCAGACGGGCAGGCGGCGGCCGGAACGGAAGCACTGATGAAGGGTAGGGACGCCTACGCGGAAGGGCTTGACAAATCGGGGGAGCGGATTTCCGTGTGGCTGGATACGGAAACCAACCATACGCGCAAATGTCAGCTTACACTAAAGCCTGCGGTGTTAAAGCG
>CAMWUP010000362.1 GCA_947177465.1 uncultured Lachnospiraceae bacterium | reverse complement strand
TTTAAAATAGAAATATGTACCTGACAGACTGATACGGGCTTGCCAAGGCAAGCCCTCTCAGCAGAATTGTTAAATTTTTGTTTCCATATTGTCGGGATCCTGGGCAAACTGGACTGCCATCTCACGGCTGATCCTCCCTGCATAATAGAGCTGCTGAATCGCTTCATCCATTGTCATCATGCCCAGCTTACGGTTGGTCTGCATAACAGAGGTGAGCTGATGGGATTTGCCCTCGCGAATCAGATTGCGGACAGCATGGTTGGCATGCATAACCTCAAATGCCGCCACACGCCCCCTGCCGTCTATGGTAGGGATAAGCTGCTGGGAAATAACCGCCTCCAGCACATTAGAAAACTGCACTCTGATTTGCTGCTGCTGATGGGGCGGAAACACGTCGATAACACGGTCTACCGTGCTCGCCGCACCAATGGTATGCAGGGTTGACAGCACAAGATGTCCTGTCTCTGCTGCGGTAATCGCCACGCTGATAGTCTCAAAATCTCTCATCTCGCCCACCAGAATCACATCGGGATCCTCACGCAGCGCCGCACGCAGGGCATTGGCATAATTCTCGGAATCCAGTCCGATTTCCCTTTGATTTACCATCGCCATCTTGTGCTGATGCAGATACTCTATCGGATCCTCCAGCGTAATGACATGCGCATCTCTGCAATTATTGATTTTGTCTATAATTGCCGCAAGAGTCGTAGACTTACCGCTTCCTGTAGGACCGGTGACCAGAATCAGTCCTCTCTTTCTTTGATATAAATCGATAACGGAAGCCGGCACGCCAAGCTCCTCCGGCGCAGGCACCTTCGTACCCACAAGCCTGAATGCCAGCGCCACACTGCCTCTCTGTTTGTATGCATTGACACGGTATCTTCCTAAGTCGGGTATGGAAAAGGACATATCATATTCGCCCCTCTCTTCAAAACGGGCACGCTGGGTCTCCGTCATAATATTCAACAGCATTTCCAACGTGTCGGCAGGAAGCAGCCTGTTATACTGCGTCAGTGTAATCAGCTTGCCGTTTACCCTTATCTTAGGCGGAATACCTACCGTAATATGTACGTCTGACGCCCCTGCCGCTTTTGCTTCTTCCAGTATTTCTCTTACATTAGGCATAGATTTTCTCCTCTTTCGCTACCCTTGTCCAAGGCAGTTTTTTAGATTTCGGTGCAAAAACACGCTGCTTTTGCACCGGATAACACCTGTGATAAAAGTATATCACACAACAAATTTAATTTTCAATACTTTCTATTATTTCTCTGTTTTTCTTTCAAATGCTTCCTTCAGTTTCCCCAGCGCCTTCTTCTCTATCCTGCTTACGTAACTGCGGGAAATCCCCAGTTTTTTTCCGATTTCGCTCTGCGTGACCTCCTCGCCTGTGCTGATTCCATACCGCAGAAACAAAATTTCCTTTTCCCTGTCTGTCAGGCACTCGTCCAGCAGACTGAACAATTTCTGCAAATCCTCATACAAGGCAATCCTGTCGACCACCTCAATCTGCTGTCCTTCAATCACATCCAGAAGATTGATTTCATTTCCTTCCTTATCGGTTCCTATCGGCTCATAAAGAGAAACCTCCCTCGCCGTTTTCTTTCTTGCCCTAAGCATCATCAGAAGCTCATTGTCTATACAGCGGCAGGCATAGGTGGCAAGTCTTCCTTTTCCCGCATCAAAGGTTTCCACTGCCTTTATCAGCCCAATCGTACCGATGGAAATCAAATCCTCCATATCCTCTTCCACATTCTGATATTTTTTGGCAATATGCGCTACCAGCCGCAGGTTCCGCTCTATCAGAACTCCCTTGGCATTTTCGGCTTCCTCACTGCTTCCCTTTTGCATCAGGCGAATATAACAGGCTTCCTCTTCTGACGACAGCGGTTTCTTAAATGTCTTCAAGACAGCCCCCAAAAGCAGATTTATTATATTCTATGTGCTTTGGCGGTTTCTTGTGCTTTTCCTATTGCAAGAACTGCGCCGACACATAATTACCAAAGTCTGCGCCTCTCTCTGTCAAGGCTATCCTGTCCCCATCCGTAAGCAGTCCCTTTTCTACATTTTCCTTAATGATTTCTCCATATACCGCTTCCAGGGAAACGCCGAAGCTTTCCTGAAATTCTTTCCTCTCCACGCCCTCCGTAAGGCGCAGCCCCAAAAACATAAACTCCTCCATCTGCTCCTTTTGGGCAAGCTTCACCCGCTCCGCTGTCTTTTCTTCTTCCTTGATATATCTTTGCAAATCATGTGTGTTACGAAATCGGACATTCCCCACCATGGAAGCGGCACCCAGCCCAAACCCTGCATAATCACCACGCTTCCAGTACACCTTATTGTGGACACATTCATATCCGGTCAGACTATAGTTGGAGATTTCATATTGGTGATAGCCTGCTGCTGCCAGCAGCTTTTCCGTCAACCGGTACATTTCCCGCTCCTCTTCCTCAGAAGGAAGATGCGCCTGCGTTTCTCCCGTATGTGCCATGCGCTCCCACTCTGCCCCATACTTCTCATAAAACGGCGTTCCCTCTTCCATTATCAGGCTGTAGGCGGAAATATGCGCAGGTCTGGGCGTAAGGGCAAGCACTTTTTTCACCGTATCTGCATAATCCTCCACCCTCTGTTCAGGCAGTGCCGACATCAAATCCACATTGATGTTGTGAAAACCTGCCTCTACTGCCAGTTTATAGCTTTCCAGAAAATCTGCATAGCTGTGTATCCTGCCCAGCCGTGCAAGCTCCCTGTCGTCAGCGGACTGCAGCCCCATGCTGAGTCGGTTGATTCCTGCCTCCCTATAATGAAAAAGAGATTCCCTGTCCAGCGTTCCCGGATTTGCCTCCATGGACACCTCCGCTCCCTTATCCACCTGAAAAGCAGACGCAAGCACCTGCAGCATATTGCAGAGCTGTTCGCAGG
>CAMWUP010000361.1 GCA_947177465.1 uncultured Lachnospiraceae bacterium | reverse complement strand
ATCCGGAGCAGAATACAATGGTGATGGATATGGAGACCGGAGAAGTATGGCAGGTAATTCTGCCCATTACCATGCTGGAATCGCAATTCCCCGAGGCTCAATGGGAGCATATCAACAGCAGAAAACTGTTTATCGATTTGCAGTATTATCCGCAGCATATCAGGTTTGCGTGTCCGCAGCCGGTATCCTGATGTGGCGGACATGCCTGAAAACAAAAAGAATAAACAAAAAACCGATTGTTGTCATGCGTGCCGTTTTCTGCTACAATCTTACTGACATCACGATTTGAGAAGTAGCAGGGAGATACAAATGCAGACGCTGGGAAAAATTATCAGCCGGTACATCAACAGAGTTACCTGTATTTTTATGTTACTGATACTGGCGATTATCATATGTATTCAGATAGTGAATGTAGAGCGGCAGGCTTATGAAAGCGCAGACAGAATTTTTAGGCAGATGGAACAGCTTCTTGCCCAGAACCAGGAAGAGCTGGCGGGGATTGAGGAGGCGTACAGAGAAACATGCCTGCACAATGCAGAAGCCATTGCCTATATGATTCAAAATGACCCTTCCGTGCTGCAGGATATGGAAGAGTTAAAAAGGATTGCAGCACTTATGGAAGTAGATGAAATTCATATTTTTGACTCTTTGGGACGTATTTTTGCCGGTACACATCCGGAGTACTATGGTTATACCTTTGATTCGGGCGAGCAGATGATGTTTTTTAAGCCGATGCTGCAGGATAAGTCGCTGAAGCTTGTACAGGATATCGCACCGAATACCGCGGAGGCAAAGATGATGCAGTATTCGGCACTTTGGAGCAGAAGCGGCGAATTTATTGTACAGGTGGGCATGGAGCCGGACAATGTTATGAAAGCAAGAGAAAAAAACGAATTGTCATATCTGTTTTCGCTTTTTCGGGTCAATCTGGAGGCAGGGTACTATGCCATCGACAGCGGGAGCGGAGAAATTGTCGGTTCTACGGATTTGGAAAACGTGGGAAAAAATGTTTTGGAAACGGGTCTGGGTCTGACGTCGCTGGAAAACGGAGAGGGAGGCTTTCATGCAGTAGTAAACGACCGCCGTTGTTACTGTATATGCAGAAAAGTCGGAACGAACTATATTTTGCGGGTGGTTCCGGACAGGGAGCTTTACAAAGGGGTTCCGACAACGGTACTTTTGGTTGCCGTATGCCTGATTGTGATGGCATTGATTCTTTCTCGTGCCGTTATCTGGTATATGGAAAAATATGTGGTAGACGGAATCCACAGTATGAACAGAAAACTGCAAAGGATTGCACGGGGAAATCTGGATGAAATGCTTGACATCAAAAGCAGTGTGGAATTTTCAGAGCTGAGCAGTTATATTAACAGGATGAAAAAGAGTCTTTTAGATACCAATGAAAAGATGTCTTATGTGCTGAGCAAGACCAATATGTATATTGGCGTATATGAATACAACAGTCATATGAGAAGAGTCCGTTTTACGGAATATGTGCCTCGGATTCTCTCACTGGAGTCTGCAGAGGCAGAAAGGCTGTCTGCCGATTATCAGGAATTTAAAGCCTTTATTCGCAGATTGCGCAAAAATCCCGTTCCGGATGAAAACAGTGTATTTGAGCGGAACGGACAGTATGTCAGACTGGAAGAAACCGACGACAGTAATGGTGTGTTTGGCGTTGTTATTGATGTAACAGAGGAGATTGAAAAACGCAAAAAGATAGAAGAAGAGAGAGATACCGACCCTTTGACTAAGCTATATAACCGGCGGGGGCTGGAGATGAAGATTTCGGCTCTGGACAATGATGAGGAGACGCTTGCCTGCAGTGCGTTTGTTATGATTGATGCGGATAACCTGAAGGTAATCAATGATACCTGTGGGCACGAGGCGGGGGATGCTTATCTGAAAGAGATTGCCCGGCGGCTTAAGGATTTTGCACCGGACAGATGTGTGGCTGCCAGACTGGGCGGAGATGAATTTGCACTATTTTTGTACCAGTATGAAAGCGAAGCGGAATTGCTGGAGGCGATTGGAAAACTGGAAAGTATGCAGGATGGAAGCCTTGTGACGATTGCAGATAATATAAGTGTTCCTATCCGTTTTTCTTTCGGGTACAGTCCAATTGGAGAAAGCGGGGATTATCAGGCGATGATAAAAGAAGCCGACGAAAAAATGTACGAGAACAAGCGCGAACGCAAGGCAGGTAAGGCACAGGCAGGCAGTTTGGAGACGCCGTTTTAAGCGGCCTAAGTTTGACAGCAAAAAAGTGAAGAGAGGCACGGATATGCGTGTAATGGAATTTAAAATGGAAAGACCGGGGCTTCTTGCAGTCGGACAGAAAATTACGGTGACAGAAGGCGTGCTTCCCAGCAACTACTACTATACCATAGACCCGTCCCTTGCCATGTCAGGCAATGTTCCGTTCAGGGAGCGGATGCTTGCGAGGGAGGGCGTCGTGTTGGATATAGAGGAAAAAGAAAGAGGCTTCTACGTGACGGCTCAGTTTGAAGACGCATGAAGCTATGCCGGTAAACGGCGGAATGGAGGAAATGATGATGAAAAAAATTGCAACAGACAAGGCGCCGGCAGCAATCGGACCTTACTCACAGGGCATAGTGGCAGGAGATTTTTTCTTTGCGTCAGGTCAGATACCCATCAATCCTGCGACAGGTGAGATTGAAGGAGCCGACATTACGGCGCAGGCTGAGCTTGTCATGAAAAACGTAGGCGGGCTGCTTGCGGCCGCAGGCGCGGATTATGCCAAAGTGGTAAAAACGACCTGCTTTTTGGCGGATATGGGAGATTTCGCTGCCTTTAACGAGGTTTATGCAAAATACTTTACCGAAAAACCGGAAAGAAGCTGCGTAGCGGTCAGGACGCTGCCGAAACCCGTACTTTGTTAGATCTAAGTCATTGCCTGCATTGCATAATATTAAAAATGTGGT
>CAMWUP010000360.1 GCA_947177465.1 uncultured Lachnospiraceae bacterium | reverse complement strand
CCACGCTATGAGCGGTAGTCCGCGTTGATTTTGACATATTCGTAGCTTAAATCGCAGCCCCATGCGGCTGCCGTGGCATCGCCCATGTGCATGTCTGCCAAAATAGTGACTTCCTCGTCGGAGAGGATTTTCGTTGCTTCTTCCTCGCTGTAGTCCACAGCAGAGCCATTTTTGCAGATTTGGATACGTCCGGATTTGCTCTGGAAAGACAACTCTACTTTTTCGGGGTCAAAGGCTGCGCCGGAATAGCCGAGAGCACAGAGAATCCGTCCCCAGTTGGCGTCATGTCCGAAAATTGCCGCCTTCGTCAGGCTGGAGCATATGACGGATTTGGCAAGCAGCTTTGCAGCTTCTTTACTTTCCGCACCCATAACCTGCACTTCCACCAGTGCTGTCGCGCCTTCGCCGTCACCCGCCAGTTTTTTCGCCAGCGCGGTATTGAGAAAAAGAAGAGCCTCCTTAAAGGTCTCGTATGCCTCTCCTTCCTCCGTGATTTCCGGATTACCCGCCATGCCGTTTGCCAAAAACAAAAAGGTGTCGTTGGTGGAGGTATCGCCGTCCACGGAAATCATATTGAAGGTATCTGCCACGCTTTCCTTTACTGCTTTTGTCAAAAGCTCTTTTGAGATTGCCGCATCACAGGTGACAAAAGAAAGCATGGTGCACATATTGGGATGAATCATGCCGCTGCCCTTGCACATACCTCCCATAGTCACGGTTGTACCGCCCACCTCAAAGCTGACCGCCATCTGCTTATCTACGGTATCCGTCGTCATAATCGCCCTTGCCGCGTCGTCCGCCGCCTTTATGGAGCGCTCCTTTTTTTCCGCAAGCTCTGCAATGCCTGCTTTCAACCTGTCTACGGGCATCTGCATACCAATGACGCCGGTGGAACCGAGCAGCACACTGTTTGCCGGAATCTGCAGCCTGTCCGCCGTCTCCTCTGCTTCCGCCTTACAGCAGGCAAAACCCTCTCCGCCCGTGCAGGCGTTGGCAATGCCGGAATTGACCACGACTGCCTGTACAAAGGGAGCGTTCTCCACAAGCTCCCTGTCCCAGAGCACCGGAGCCGCCTTTACCACATTGGTGGTAAAAGTGCCTGCACACACGCAGGGCGCTTCGCTGTAAATAAGCGCCATATCCTTCCTGTCCTTATATTTGACGCCAGCCTCCACGCCGGCAGCCTGAAATCCTTTTGCGGCACACACGCCGCCATCCACTGTTTTCATAAATCTCTACCTCTTTTCTTCTATTATTATAGATTTCGCAATCACCTGCCTATTTGTTAAACGCCGTTATATTTTCTGTATTTAATACAAAATCATAATAATTCAAATCTTCCCTCTTGGTCCAGCCGATACGCCGCCAGAAAGCATTACCCACATCATTTGCTGTAAACGCAATCAGGGATACCTTGCTAATCTGCTCTGCCTTCAGCTTTTCCATGCAGTATACCACCATTGCCTTTCCCACGCCCCGCATCCGACATTCCTGTCTGACACAGACATGGTAGAGACAGCCCCGTCTGCCGTCATGCCCGCACAGTATGGCGCCAATGATTCTGCCATCCTCCACCGCAACTACGCTGGTATCGGGATTTCTTAAAAGGAAACGGGCAACGCCCTCCTTCGAGTCGTCAATGCTTCTCATGGCAAAGCCCTTTATGCTCATCCACAATCCATAAACCCCTTCATAATCCTCTATTGCCATCGTTCTTATTGTATACACTGTTTTTTCCTCCCTCGTATCCATGCGCAGATGCGCTATGAAGTCATCTTTGCATTAGGATAAATTTTTTCCATTCTCTCATCTGTATAATGCTCATCCAAAAAACGCTCGATGGCGTTTTCTGCCGGCTCTCCTGCCGCCCTTTCGCTGTATCTGGCGAGGGCAAGCGCGGAAATTGCCATATTGCATACCATAAACACAATAAACAGCCAGCTCATCCACCTTCCCATGCGTTTGGGTACCCTTTCAATCAGACGCGATAAAAACGGATAGACAAATTTCAGCCACACCAGCGCCGCAATCCCCCAGAAAAAGCAGAATAACAGGTTAATCCTTCCCCCCAGATTAAAAGGCAGATGACTGTAATCCCAGAATACCGTTCCAAACACAAGCTCCGTAAACACACTGCATATGTATTCGTAAGCGCCTCCGACCACTGTGCCGAAAACAAAAATATACCTGTCCGGCTTGTCCTTATATCTGTCCAGCAAAAGCGTCAGCATCACAATGGCAAGCCCCCAGACAACGCTGAACGGTCCGTATATGACGCTGCTGCGGCTCATCAGCTTTCCCATCGTCACAAGACACCAGATGGTCTCCGTAATATCGCCCATAAAGGCGCCGATAAAGAAAAGCCATACCAGCTTGTGAAAACAGCAGCCCTCTGCAAACACTTTTGCCTTTTCATTCTCCTTGGCTTCCGTTATCGCATCGGCTCTATCTTCCCTTAAATTGGGGAAAGCCTTTGCCATTCTCCTTTGAATGAGACCGAATATGGCGCCGCCCATTCTGCCCGTAAGCCGGTTCACGCCCTCGGTCAGTTCCTGTATTCTGCGCCCCTGCCTCTTCATCCGCAAAACGGCTTTGGTCGTCACCAGCCAGTCGCAGACAAGCAGAACCATAAGTACAGTCAGAACAACTCTGCCCACCAGCGCAGGAATCAGGCGGATAACGGAAGCGACAAGGGGATTGACCCATCTCATGAGAATCACCGCCCCTGCCGCCCATATCAGGGAAAAACGCAGGCACACATAGCCGCCGTAATTATATTTATAATCTGAATAATCCCACCATTTTCTGCCGTAAAGCTTTTCCAGCAGCTTGCCGGTCAGAAGCTCCAGCAGGGAAGTAACCACCATGCTGCCCAGAAACAAAAAGAATAAATTATGCAGAAGCCCGCTGAAAAACACCAGTAAAAATACCATGCCGCAGCCGTACACGGG